>CALXND010000013.1 GCA_944389655.1 uncultured Clostridia bacterium
TTGTAACAAATGAAATAAAAAAGTAAAGGAGAATGTATAATGAAATTTGATAAAAATACTAAAATTGGTGAACTATTAGAAAAAGCACCAGAGAAAGCAGAAATATTAATGGAAGCAGGTATGCATTGCTTAGGATGCCCAGCATCACAAGCTGAAACTTTAGAAGAAGCATGCGAAGTTCATGGAATTGATGCGGATGAGTTAGTAGCAAAAATAAATGAATAATATTTAGTATGTAATTAGCCTCAATATATTAAGTTTATAGCAAATTATTTTTTGAATTGTAATAAAAAGTCAGTATTTTGAAAAAAATTAAAAAAATTCACATAAATTTTACAATTAGTATTGACAAAGTAAAAAAAATAGTTTAAAATAATACTTGCGTTCACGTAGGAGAGCGCAAGTCGAAATCTGGGTCATTAGCTCAGGTGGTAGAGCACTTGACTTTTAATCAAGTTGTCCGCGGTTCGAGTCCGCGATGGCTCACCAATCAACTAGGACTTTAAAAGTCCTAGTACAGATTTCTGGCCCCGTGGTCAAGCGGTTAAGACATCGCCCTTTCACGGCGGAGACATGGGTTCGATTCCCGTCGGGGTCACCAAAATGCCACTTTAGCTCAGTTGGTAGAGCAACTGACTTGTGGGATAGATAAAACATTAGTTTTATTTTGAACTATCTTGCACCTATATATGGAAACGTATATAGTGGACACCGCTAATTCGGGGAAGGCTAAGTTGTATATATGCTAATCCCGAGCTAGAAGATTAATAATCTTTGAGTGTAGAGACTTTATACGGTGTACCTAAGGCAAAAGCTATGGTAAAGAGAAAGTCCAGACTACAAACACTTTTTAGTGGTAATGAAAATTATAGTAGTATGAATCAGTAGGTCGTCCGTTCAAGTCGGACAAGTGGCTCCAAAACTAAAAAGATGAACTAGAATTTTCTAGTTCTTTTTTTAAAAATAGGAGGAATTAAATATTATGTCCAAATTGTCATTCATTAACACCAACTTATAAAGGAGCGAATTTGAATCATGGAAGAAAATCTAGAAAAAAATATAGTAAATAAAATTATTGTTGTAACAGGAGGCTCAAGAGGAATAGGTGCTCAAATAGTAAAAGAACTAGCTTCATGTGGCTATACAGTTGTATTAAATTACAATAATTCAGAAAATAGTGCAAAGAGTGTGGAAAACGAGCTTAAAAAAATGGGTTATGCTGTAGATATCTTTAAGGCTGATGTATCTGTTTCAAAAGAGGCAGAGAACTTAATAAATTATACAATAAATAAATATGGAAAAATAGATGTACTTATAAATAATGCAGGGATATCTCAAACAAAATTATTTACTGATATAACTGATGAAGATTGGCATAGAATGCTTGATAATAATTTAAGTTCAGCCTTTTATTGTTCAAGGGAATCTAGCAAAAATATGATACATAATAAGGAAGGGCTTATAATAAACATATCGTCTATTTGGGGAGAAACAGGAGCTAGTATGGAGGTACATTATTCTGCTTCAAAGGCTGGAATGATTGGTCTTACAAAAGCGCTTGCTAAAGAACTGGGACCATCTGGAGTAAGAGTTAATGCTATTGCACCAGGGATTATAAATACAGATATGAATAAGGAATATTCTAATAAAGATATAGAAAATATAAAGCAGGAAATACCGTTAGAAAAAATAGGAAAGCCAGAAAATATTTCTAAATGCATCAATTGGCTTATTGAAGATAATTATACAACAGGAGAAGTAATTTCTATAAATGGTGGCTGGTATATGTAAAAAAAATAGAAGATGAAAAAATCTTCTATTTTTTAGAAAATTTATATGATTTAAGAAATCAATTACTTAATCTTGATTATTTATTTTTCTTTTATAATTCCCTGATATTATCTTTGGCAAATATGTAATTATTTTATATACGGCAAGACGAATTTTTTTACTCCATATATATGATTTTCTTAATTTGCGAGGAGCAGAAATTTCATTTTCGTTTTTTACTATTAAAGACAATTCTTCTTTTTCAATAGGAAAAACATAATTTTGTCCATTATTATTATCCCACTCATTGTTAGAGTTTCTAAAACATAAATTTAAAGTTTCATTTGGAAGAAGTTGAAGCTCAGCTTGAAAACCAAGTTCGGATTTTACCATTTTAATTTCATTTAAATTATCCCAATTACTTCCAAAACCATAATGTATAAATACCTCGTCTGAACCATTTTGAAATAAATCGCCAGTGTAAGATATTTTTACAATATTATTTTCTATTAATTTATCTGTATTAAAAAAGATATTTTTAACTAATTCCATTTTTTACTCCTTTATTCTTTTGTTAATGAAAATATTACATTATATAAGATTATATTATTAAAAAATAAAATATTCAATAGTTTTTTACAAATTTTTTAAAAAATTAATCCAGTATTTGTTCCAACAACTTTTGCAATTATAGTATATTCACCATCAAAAGGTAAAAGAATATCAGAAAAATCCTTATTGTCGGCCCTTAAAACTAACGAATCTCTTCTAATTACATAGCGTCTAATGATAATTTTATTATCGTATTCAAAAATGCCAATATCTTTATTTTCCAAAGGGGTATTAAACTCTATAAATGCATAAGTACCTTCCTCTAGACGAGGTTCCATAGATTTATCATTTATTTTTACAGCCATATTTGCGCTGGGGATATCTAAGGGGCACTTAATAAAAGAGTCAAGAGACCCCACGGCTAATATTTTTTCGTATGAAATATGATCAATCATATTTATTTCTTTTTGTTCATCTGAAAGTATTTTTTCATCTGAATACATTAGAGGTTGATATGGTACTTCTAGAGCTCTACAAATAGTTTTTATAGCTCTACTACTAGGATTTCTTTCTTCTTTTTCAATATGAACAAGATGACCTATATTAATATTTGTGCGACGAGCAAGTTCTGTTTTTGTTACATTTTTTTCATTTCGTATTCTAGAGATAAGTTCTCCTATCATTTATACCAACTTCCTTTCAAATTTTAATTAATTATATATAAAAAGATAAAAAAAGTCTAGTAAAAAAAGCAGATTTTTTGTAAATTTAAGGGGAAAAATGTATTGTAAAAAATATATGCTTATGGTAATATAATTCTAGAAAATGTATAAATTATAATCAAAGGAGAAATAAATTATATGGCTAACAAAAAAGAAGAAAAATCAAATAATACTAGTGAAAAAGAAACAAAAAATATTAAATCTTCAAAAAGTAAAGAGAAGCCAACAAAAGCAGAAAATTTGGAAAATAAAACAAAAAAAAATAACCACAAAAAGATAAATAAAATAACTGTAATAATAATTTCAATTATTTTTTTAATTATTATTTCTGTAATTTTTGCACTTATGAATATTACAAATGAAAATATTTTAAATAATATTTCTATTATGGGAATAGATGTTAGCGACTTATCAAAAGAAGAGGCAAAAACTGTTTTAAACGATATAATAAATAAAAAAATAAATGAAGAAATTATATTAAAAAAAGATGATTATGAAACAAGTATAACGCCTAATCAAATTAATGCTAATTTTAATATAGAAAATGCTATAAATGAGGCATACAATATTGGAAAAGATGGAAACATTATTGCAAACAATTATAATATTTTATTTACAATGCTTTTTGGTAGAAACATAGACTGTGACTTACAATATAATACTGAATCTATGGACAAAAAGATATCTGACATATCTGCCAAATTACCAAATTCAGTTAAGCAAAGTAGTTACTATATTGAAGGAAATAATTTAATAATAGTAAAAGGAAAACAAGGTGTTGAGATAAAAAAGCCAGATTTAGAAGAGAAAATAATAAATGAAATAAAAGACATTAATAATAATTCAGAAATCATACAAATTCCAACACAAGATGCAGTACCTACAGAGATTAATTTAGAAAAAATAAGAAATGAAATATACAAAGAAGCAGAAAGCGCATATATTTCTCAAAATCCAACAACGGTACATCCAAGCGTAGATGGAGTAGATTTTGCAATATCATTAGAAGAAGCAGAAAAAATATTGTCAGAAGAAAAGGAAGAATATACTATTCCATTAAAAATTACAAAACCAGAAAAAACTCTTACAGACTTAGGAGAGGAAGCATTTCCAGATAAAATAGCTACATATTCAACAAGATATGATCCAAGTAATTTAAATAGAAGTAACAATTTATCAATTTCTGCAAAAAAAATAGATGGAACAATCCTTTTACCTGGAGAAACTTTTTCATACAATCAGACAGTAGGAGAAAGAACTATAGCAGAGGGATATAAAGAAGCAGGAGCCTATGCTGGCGGAAGAGTAGTGCAAGATGTGGGTGGAGGAATTTGCCAAACATCATCAACATTGTATAATGCTGCATTACTTGCAAACTTAGAAATAGTTGATAGAAGTAATCACCAATTTTTAACATCATATGTTTCAGCAGGAAGAGATGCAACAGTGAGTTGGGGAACAATAGACTTTCAATTTAAAAATAATAGAACATATCCAATAAAAATAGAAGCATCTGCTAAAAATGGAGTTTGCTTAATGAGCATATATGGAATTAAAGAAGAAACAGAGTATGAAGTTGTTATCCAATCTGATGTAATATCATATATTCCATATAAAACAATATATGAAAATGATTCAAGTTTAGAAGAAGGAAAAGAAGTGGTTGAGCAATCTGGATATAAGGGGTGCAAAAGTGAAACATATAAAATTCTTAAATTAAATGGTAAAACGGTATCAAAAACATTGCTATCAAAAGACACATACGATGCTATGGATAGAATTATAAAGAGAGGAACAAAAAACGAAACAGAAACTAATGCAACAGAAGAGAATAGCAAAAATGATATACAAAAAGAAAATGACATAGAAGAGTAATATAATTTAGTAAGAGAAAACAGTTATAAAAGCATGGAAATGGTTAAAATAACTGTTTTTTCGTTGGAGGAAATTGCCACTAATTAAAAAACATTGTAAAATAAGCACGTGTATGTTATAATTAACGCGCAAGAGCAAATAAATATATAAAACTTTAACAAAAAGTAAAATAGAAAAAGAGGCTAGATTATGGCAAAAAATATTTAGATAAAAACGTTTTAGAAGCTGCGATTGAGCGTTTAGAGATAATATTTAATAATTTTGATAATGTATATTTTAGTGTTAGCGGCGGGAAAGATAGTTCTGTTATGGTTCAATTAGCTAATATGGTAGCAACCAAATTAAATAAAAAGTTTGATGTACTCTACATAGATTTAGAAGCACAATATGCATATACAATTAAACATATAGAGGAATTAAAAAAGCTTCCACAAATAAGAGATTTTTATCACATAGCATTACCACTAGCACTTAGAAATGCAGTATCAGTATTACAACCTAAATGGATATGTTGGGAAGAAGAAAGTAAAGATTTATGGGTAAGAACTATGCCAGAAGATAGTATAAACATACAAAATTGTCCATTTCCTTGGTTTAGAAAAGGAGAAGAATTTGAAGAATTCATCCTACAATTTGCAGAGTGGTATCAGGAAAAATATAAAACTAAAGTAGCATGTGGTGTTGGAATTAGAACGGACGAAAGTTTAAATAGATTTAGAACAATAGCTTTTCAAAATAAAAAGATATTATTTAAAGACTATCATTGGACAACTAAATTGAAAATACAGGATAAATATTTAAATGTATACAATTTTTATCCAATTTATGATTGGAAAGCAGAAGACATATGGGGAGCAGTTAGTAAATTAGACTTAAAATTCAACTACATATATGAGCTAATGTATAAAAATGGTGTAAGCATATATGAACAAAGGCTTTGTCAGCCATATGGAGATGACCAAAAAAATGGATTAAATCAATTTAGAGCATTAGAGTATGAAACATGGGGAAAAGTTCTAAATAGGGTAAATGGAGTAAATTTTGGTAATATCTACTGTAAAACATCGGCCTTAGGTAATATAAAATCATGTAAGCCTAATTTTATGACATGGCAAGAATATGCAGTTTTTTTACTTGAGAGTATAGGAATATATAACAGAGATTTAATGAGGCATTATTATAGAAAAATAAAAAAATTTATGATTTGGTACAAAAATAAATATGGAGTAGATGTTAAAGATATACCAGATACAGCTGAGCTGAAATTAGAAAACCAGAAAAAGGCTATATCTTGGAGAAGAATTGCAAGAGCAATTGAAAAAAATGATTTTTACTTAAAACGTTTATCTTTTGCACAAACAAAAACTGATGATAAAGAATTGCACGAACTAATACACAAATGGGATAATTTATTATATAAAAATACAAAAACTGATGATAAAACATTACAAAAATTAGTAGAGAACTTTTAAAATAAATAAAATTTGCAATTTGAAAGGGCTGAAACTAAAAATGGTAATAAAAATAACAAATAAATATGAAAATTTTTATAAATATATGGGAAAAATATTTGGCTCAAGGGTTATAGAAAAACAAATAAATGATAGAATTTATGATGATCCAGAAAAAGAATGGTACATATATTTAACAGATGATAAAGTACAAGCATTTGTATCTGTGCAAAAGGCTATAATTAAGAATATTTATACAATAAAAGAAAAATATCTAGAAGAAATTTTATTAAAAATAAAAGGAGATATTCAAATTGGAAGTAGTATAGTACCCAAAATATATACAGATTTATATGAAAAATGCGGCTTTAAAATCAATGAAAATAAACACTACAAAAATTTTGTAGAAATATGTACAGATGTAAAAAGAGACGAAGAATTATTAGTATAAAAATAATAAGTATGATCAAACATGGAGGTCAAAATGAGTAAAATAGAATTTCCAGTATTAAATGTAAAAATGGTAGATATTAATAAAGTTGTAGCAAATGACTATAATCCAAATAAAGTTGCTCCACCAGAAATGGAACTTTTAAAACATTCTATAGAAGAAGATGGTTACACCCAGCCAATTGTAACATACTATGATAAAGAACAAGATTTATACATAGTAGTAGATGGATTTCATAGATATAGATGTGCAAAAGAATATTTTCATTTAAAGGAAGTACCAGTTGTTACAATAGACAAGGATTTAGAAAACCGAATGGCAAGTACTATTAGACATAATAGAGCAAGAGGCACACATCAAATTGTAGATATGTCTCATATAGTATTAACATTAACAGAAAAAGGATGGACAGAAAAAGAAATATCAAAACATTTAGGAATGGAATTGGATGAAATAATAAGATTAAAACAAATAACAGGCCTAAAAGATATGTTTGCAAACCACAAGTTTAGCAAATCTTGGGAGGAATTTGAGACACAATTTAAAAACAAAAATGTGTAAAGGTAAATAAGATAATATAGATATAAATTTATAAGCAAGTTGTATGTTGGCAAAGGTAGAGAATTCGATGCAATTTTGTAGCATTTTTGTTTTCAAATATGCACTGCTTAAAGAAATTTAAGAAAATGTTAGGAATAATGAAATACCAAAAAAAGAAGAACTAATATTAGTTCTTCTTAAATAATGATGGTGCACCACCGGGGGGTCGAACCCCGGACCTTCTGATTAAGAGTCAGCTGCTCTACCAACTGAGCTAGTGGTGCAAATGCATATGTAAAATAATAAAAGCTCTCCTAAACACTCGAATATATATACCAGCAACATAAATATTATAATTCTTAAAAAGCGTTTTGTCAATAATTTTTCAAATTTAAGTTGTAATTATTAAAAATTTATGTTAATATATTGTCTTAAGGGGTGATAACTATGTTTAAAATGTATAAAACAGATGTGGAAACAAATATAACAGAAGAAACAAAAGAATATATAAGGGGAAATTGGATAAACATGGTTTCACCGAGTGAGGAAGAGATAAAAACAGTATGTCAAAATATAAATATACAAGAAGATTTTATAAGATATGCTTTAGACTCAGAAGAAAAGGCCAGAATAGACATAGAAGATGATGACAACACAATATTATTCATTATAGATACGCCAATTATGGATATAGAATCAGGAGCAAAAGTATATAGTACAATGCCTATAGGAGTAATATTTGTACGAGATGATTATATAATAACTGTATCACTTACAAAAAATCCCATTATAGAAGATTTAACAAAGAAAAAACTTAGAAGCATTGTTACATATAAAAAAAGTAGAATGCTTTTGCAAATTTTTTACTCGAATGCAGAAATGTTTTTGAATTTACTAAAAAAATTAAATAAAGAAACAGAAATTGCAGAAAATGTATTAAAAAATTCCATGAAAAACAAAGAACTTTTAAAATTACTTAGCTTAGAAAAAGGTTTGGTATATTTTACAACATCACTTAAATCAAATGAAGTAGTAATGGAAAAGACAATGCGTGGTAATTTAATTAAGCTATATGATGAAGATGAGGATATACTTGAAGATGCAATTATAGAGAACAAACAGGCAATAGAAATGGCAAAAATATACAGAGACATATTATCTGGAACAATGGATGCATATGCCTCAATTATTTCAAATAACTTAAATGGAGTAATGAAATATTTAACATCAATAACCATTATACTTGCAATACCAACAATGATAGCAAGTTATTGGGGCATGAATGTACCAGTGCCACTCCAAAACAACGCTTTTGGATTTATAGCTATTGTATTATTTTCATTATTAATTGGAATTATAGCTTCATTATGGTTAAAAAGAAAGGGAATGCTGGATTAAAGTAGAATAATTCACATCAAATAAATAGAATAATTAGGGTGTGAGCAGTATATTAAAAATAAGGAGGAGAAATAATGCTAACTGCTACAGGAGTTACAATTAGATTTGGAAAAAGAACATTATTTGAAGATGTAAACATTAAATTTAATAAAGGTTGTTGCTATGGAATAATAGGGGCAAATGGTGCCGGAAAATCTACATTTTTAAAGGTTTTATCTGGAGAAATAGAGCCAAGTAAAGGTGAGGTTTCAAAAGAAAAAAACGAAAGATTATCGGTATTAAAACAAGACCACTTTGCATTTGAAGAATATACAGTTATGGATACTGTAATAATGGGAAACCAAGAATTATACCAAATAATGAAAGAAAAAGAAGCAATTTATGCAAAACCAGATTTTTCAGAAGAAGATGGAATGAAAGCTGCAAAGTTAGAAGAAAGATTTGCAGAACTAGATGGCTGGAATGCAGAAGCTGACAGTGCAGTGCTTTTAAACGATTTAGGTATAGATGCTGAGAAACATTATAAATTAATGAGTGAAATAGAACCAAAAGAAAAAGTAAAAATACTTTTGGCGCAAGCTTTATTTGGTAATCCAGACATATTATTACTAGACGAGCCTACGAATGATTTAGATTTAAAAAGCATAAATTGGCTTGAAGAATTCTTAATAAATTTTGAAAATACTGTAATAGTTGTATCACATGATAGATATTTTTTAAATAAAGTATGTACACATATTGCAGATGTAGACTTTGGAAAAATAAAAGTATATCCAGGAAATTATGACTTCTGGTATGAATCAAGTCAGCTTGCATTAAAGCAAATGAAAGAGGCAAATAAAAAGAAAGAAGAAAAAATAAAAGAACTTCAAGAATTTATTGCTAGATTTAGTGCAAATGCATCAAAATCTAAACAAGCAACATCAAGGAAAAAATCACTTGAAAAAATAGAGCTAGATGAAATAAAACCATCAAATAGAAAATACCCATATATAGATTTTAAACCTGATAGAGAACCTGGAAAGGAAATATTAGAAGTAAAAAATGTATCTAAAACAATAAATGGAGAAAAGATTTTAAACAATATTTCATTTACGGTAAAGCCAAATGATAAAATTGCATTTTTAGCAGATAATGAAAATGCCAAAACAGTACTATTTCAAATATTAGCAGGAGAATTAGAACCAGATGAGGGAGAAATAACTTATGGAACTACAATAACCAAAAACTATTTCCCTAAAGATAATAACTATTTATTTGAATCAGATTTATCAATTACAGATTGGCTAAGAGGGTATTCAAAAGACCCTGATGAAACATATGTTAGAAGCTTTTTAGGAAGGATGCTATTTTCTGGTGAAGAAGCACTAAAAAAAGTAAATGTACTATCAGGAGGAGAAAAAGTAAGATGTGTATTATCTAAAATGATGTTATCAGGTGCAAACTTACTAATATTTGACGAGCCAACAAACCACTTAGATATGGAAAGTATTACAGCTTTAAATGAGGGGATGACAAGATATAAAGGAATTATATTATTTACGTCACATGACCATCAATTAACTCAAACTGTAGCAAATAGAATTATAGACATTAAGCAAGATAGATTAGTAGATAGAGAAATAAGCTATGATGAGTATTTGGAAATAAATTAAATATTATTAATTATGAGCTAAGTATAATATTTGTTTTAGTTAAACATTATATTTAGCTCATATATTTGTTAGAATTAATTTTAGTAAGATTTTATTTTAATTTTAAATCGTTACATAAATTTATGAGTGAAATTAATTTATTAATGTCGATTTTTTCTTTTTCAATTAACTCCTTCAATTTCAAGAAGGAAATATCAGTTATTTCATTTTTAGTTTCATAATTTAAAATAAAACTAGATGTTACACCATATAGACCAGACAATTTTATAATTTTTCAATCTCTTCTATAGATAGTCCAGTAAGCTCAGAAATTGTTTGATAATCCATATTCTTGTTTTTCATATTTTTGGCAATTTCTTTTTGCTTTTCTATTTTTCCAGACTTAATTCCTCTTGCCACACCTTCTGCTAAGCCATCAGCTCTTTCTTGTGCCATATTATAATTATATTCCCATTCTGCAAGTCTTGCTTTATAGGCTTCTAATCTTTCGTTTTCGTCCATGCTCATTTCATCAAGCCCTTTTACAACTTTTTCAATAGATTTATTATCCTTACTTATCATTTTTATTTTATCCCCCTCTCCACACAATAAGTATAACCATTGATTCAATTTGTCACTTATTTCTGTAGGGTTCTTTAAAAATTTTTTAAGCTCTATGTAGTGAAATTCTATTAAATTAGTTAAAATATCCTGCTTTGTATCATAATTCATTTCTACATACTTTTCTGGTTCTATGTCCTCAAATTTTAAATGGACTATGCTGTGATAAGTATCTCTACTTAATAAATTCTCGCCTAAAAAATTAATTGAAATAAATTTTTTTAATAGCATATAATCATCACTTATTTGCAACTGTTCTGCTATGATTTTAGAAGAATAAGAAATATTTCTATTAACTATAGTAGAAACATTATGCATCTGCATTTCTATGTATAAAATAGTATCGTTGTTTACATATGCTCTTATGGCTAGAATACCTAATTTTTCTAAACTATAATTTTTAGGAAGCTCAGGATTTTTAACTTCAACAGTATTAATCTCAATATCAAGAATAGCTTCCAAAAGGTCTTATAAAGCCTCGTTATTCTCGGACTTAGAGAAAATACGTTTAAAAACGTAATCTTGTTTTAAATCAAGTTTATCATTTAAACTTGGCTTTTGTAATAGATTCATCTATTACCTCCTTAATTGTACGATAGAATTTGTTAGATATCAATATTTAGGGGTTAAATTTCAGAATAAAATTTTAAGTATAGTTAAAGATAAAATTAAGAATAAAAACGTTTAACTAAGAAAAAATTAATATGAAATCAAAATATTGAAATATAAATTATAAGATAAAAATGTGAGTATTATTAAGAAATAAAATTATACTTTTTCTAACATGCATATACTATAATACATTTGCAGAACAAAGTCAACATAAAATTAAAAAGTAAATAAAAAAATCACATTTAAAATATACAGTAGCAATTATATATTTCAAATGTGATTTTGGCTTTAACTAGAAAAACTATTACTCTAATTCAAAAACAACTTTTCCACTCCATGAGTAAGGCTCATACTCAATTTCTATTTCTTTAGCATCTTCTGGAATTTCAAAATATACTGAGCCAGAAGCCTTTCTGCCAGGTTCAATTGCTTCATAAAAATAACTATCATCTACATCATTAAACTTATCACATGAAAATTGATCTGCGAAGCATTTAAAATGTGAACTTGAAACAGAGTTTGTATATTTTTCAGTATTTTCAAATTCAAAATCAGCTTTTAAGACAGTGTAACCATCTGGTACACCTGCATAATCCTTATAATCTTTAAAATCTTTATTTACACCTTTTAAAGTTATTTTTACATTATCCAATTCTACACTTTCGCCTTCTTGGGCATTAATAGTTTCGCCTTTAGTTTTTGCTACAACTGTTTCTAATCCTTGCCAAATTACTCCAGACAAAGTATAAATACCTATAACAAATACAATGCATAAAACTATGGCAACACTAGATAAAACAATTCCAGCAACAGATAATCCTCTTGCTTCTTTCTTTTTAGATTTTATAACTGTATCTATAATTCCCAAAAGTAAAGCAAGTAAGGCTGGTAAAACTAAAAATACACTTAAAAAAGGTGATAGAACTAAACAAAGTAGTCCTATTACGAATGATGCAATTCCCATAAAAACCTCCATTCGAGCCATTTTATTATATAAAATAAATGCTCTTATAATTATTTATTAATGTTTCATAATACATTAATTATATAATACTTTTCTTAAAATTACAATGTGGAAAATAATATTGTGAAACTAGAACATCCCTGCGCGGACTTTATATTTTTATCTAAACCATTATCCTGTAACACTTGCATATTAAATAAAATTAGTGCTATAATATTTACAAAATTTACAAGGAGAGGAGATATCATACAACAAATTATGATAGTAGAAGCAAATTTAGAAGAAGCTAAAGAAATTTATAATAAGCATATGATGGAAGATTTTCCGGAGGACGAACTTCCAGAGTATGAAAAATATTTAAGACTAACAGAAGAGAAATTACACGATGTATATTTATATGAAAAAGACAATCAAAATGTTGCATATTTTATAGTAGTTGAAGAAGAAAACAATATTTTAATTTCACATTTGTCGGTAATGAAAGAGTTTAGAAGTAAAGGAATAGGAAAAGTATTTTTAGAAGATATAAAAAATTTCTTTAATGATAAGAATATGTTAATAGTCGAAGTAGAAGCAGAAACAAGAGCAAATAATAATGAGGAACTGGACGTAATAAAAAGAAGAAAAAAGTATTACACTAGAGCAGGTTTTGAAGAGTGTAAAAAAATCGAATATATTTTATTGGGCGTAGAATATGATATTTTGATTTATGTTCCAGAAAATAATAAGATATATGAAAATATAGAAATTAAAAAAATAATAGAGAAATTATATGAAAAATTAGGATTAGATAAAGAAAAATTAAAAATAAATATCATGTAAGAAGTTATCATAAAATTATTATGGTAAAATAATATAGCCAAAAGTTTATAGGTATAAATAGAAAAAATAAAATTTTCTATTTAATTTGTACTTTAAGAAAGGAATCTAATAAAAATGGAAAAAATTATAAAAATTATAGCAAATGAATTAAACATTAGAGATAATCAAGTAGAGGCAGCAGTAAAATTAATAGATGAAGGAAATACTATTCCATTTATTGCTCGTTATAGAAAGGAAGTTACAGGAGGTTTATCTGACGAAACCTTAAGAGATTTAGGTGAGAGACTTAATTATTTAAGAAATTTAGAAAAAAGAAAAGAAGAAGTAACAAAATCAATAGAAGAACAAGGAAAATTTACAGACGAAATAAAAATAGCATTAGAAAATGCAAATACATTAGCAGAAGTAGAAGATATATATAGGCCATATAAACCAAAGAAGAAAACAAGAGCAACAGTTGCAAAAGCCAAAGGATTGGAGCCACTAGCTAAAGTAATTATAGAGCAAAAAGAAACAAAACCAATTGAAGAAATAGCAAAAGACTTTGTGACTAATGTGGAAGGTGTGGAAAATGGACTAGAAAAAGATAAAATTGTTGCAAATGTAGAAGAAGCAATTGGAGGAGCACTAGATATTATTGCAGAAGATATTTCAGACAATGCAAAATATAGAAAAAAAATAAAAGGAATTTGTTACAGAGAAGCTATAATAAATGTAAAAGGTGCAAAACCAGAGGAAAAGTCTAGCTATGATATGTATTATGACTTTAACGAAAAAATTAACAGTTTGCCAAGCCATAGAATTTTGGCAATAAATAGGGGAGAGAAAGAAGAATTTCTAAAAGTAAAAATAGATAAACCAGAAGAAAAAATAATAGATTATATATCAAGAGATGTAATAAAAGGCCATACTCAATTTGAAAAATACTTACAAGATACCATTGAAGATAGTTGGAAAAGACTAATAGAACCATCAATAGATAGAGAAATTCGCTCTGATCTAACAGAAAAGGCAGAAGAAAAAGCAATAAAAGTATTTGGAAAAAATGCCAAACAACTATTATTAGGTGCACCAATAAAGAATTTAACAGTAATTGGATTTGATCCAGCGTACAGAACAGGCTGTAAAATTGCAGTAATTGACGAAACAGGTAAAGTATTAGAAACAACAACAATTTATCCAACTGAGCCACAAAATGATATTGAAAACTCTGCAAAAGTATTGCTAAACTTAATACAAAAATACGATGTAAATATGTTTGCAATAGGAAATGGAACAGCTTCAAGAGAGTCAGAAATATTTGTTGCAGATGTTATAAAAAGAGCCAAAGAGAAACTAAATAAAGACGTACATTATGCAATAGTATCAGAAGCAGGAGCATCTGTATACTCAGCATCAAAGCTTGCAACAGAAGAATATCCAGACATTAATGTATCATTAAGGGGAGCAATATCAATAGCAAGAAGATTGCAAGATCCATTAGCTGAGCTAGTAAAAATAGATCCTAAATCAATAGGTGTAGGGCAATATCAGCATGATGTTGATCAAAAGAAATTGTCAGAAAGCCTAACAGGAGTTGTAGAGGATGCAGTTAATAAAGTTGGAGTAGATGTAAACACAGCAACACCATCACTTTTGCAATATATATCTGGAATTAATAAATCAATTGCAAATAATATTGTAAAATATAGAGACGAAAATGGTAAATTAAAGGAAAGAAAAGAACTTTTAAAAGTTCCAAAACTAGGAAAAGTAGCATTTGAACAATGTGCAGGTTTTATAAGAATTTTTGACGGAAAAAATCCACTAGAAACAACAGCAGTTCATCCAGAAAGTTATGAAATCGCAGAAAAATTATTAAATAAAATTGGATTTAATAAAGAAGATTTAACAAATAAAGATAAACTAAAGGAAATAAAAACAAAATTAGCGGGCTTGAACATAAATGATACAGCAAAGGAACTTGAAGTAGGAGAGATGACACTTAAAGATATAATTTCAGAACTTTCAAAACCAGGAAGAGACCCAAGAGATGAAATGCCAAAACCAGTTTTAAGAGCAGATGTGCTTAAATTTGAAGATTTAAGAGAAGGACAAATTCTAACAGGAACAGTAAGAAATGTAACAGATTTTGGAGCATTTGTAGATGTTGGAGTAAAGCACGATGGATTAGTACACATTTCAGAAATGAGTAATAGCTTTGTAAAAAATCCATCAGATGTAGTTTCAGTAGGAGATATTGTAAAAGTTAAAGTAATTGGAATAGATTCAGATAGACAAAAGGTTAAATTATCAATGAAAATTTAAATAGTGATAAATTGGGGACAGCCCCCTTTTTCTCAATTATTGAGAAAAAGGGGTCTGTCCCCAATTTATCATTTTAAGCTGGATATTTTTCTTTAATTTTTTCTATTTTTTCATACTCGTTATCAAGTATTTCCAAGAAAACTTTTCCCATTTCAGGATCAAACTGAGTTCCTAAATTCTTTTCTATTTCTTCTCTTACTATTGCAATTGGTAAAGAATTTCTATAAGTTCTTTTAGAAGTCATAGCATCAAAAGCATCAGCTACTGCTGCAATTCTTGCAAAATATGGAATGTCTTCTCCTGCAAGCTTTCCAGGATATCCTCTTCCATCATATCTTTCATGATGATGTTTTACAATAGGGATTATATCTTTAAAGACTTCAGCATTGCATAAGATATGTGCTCCTATTGATGGATGATTTTTAATTTCTGAATATTCATCATCTGTAAGTTTGCTTTCCTTTAAAAGAATACTATCTGGTATTCCGATTTTTCCAATATCATGGAATAAACCACCAACACGCAATGTTTTAAGATCATCTTCAGATAGTCCTAACTTTTCACCAATTAATACAGAATACTCTGCAACTCTATCTGAATGTCCTCTTGTATATGGATCTTTAGCCTCAACTGTATATCTTAAAGTTTGTATACTATCCAAATATGCTTTTTCTAATTTTTCATATGTATTTGATAATTCTTCATTAATTCTTTTTATTTCATTCATTTGTTTTATAGACTTTATTCCAGATTCTATAAGTAGTAGCAATTGGTCAAACTTATCGCTTTTTTCGCAATATCCTTGAATGTCTAGCCTTCTAATTGTTTCAAGTGGTGGAGCTAAATCTTTGTGCCCTGTAAGTAATAAAATATATAATTCTTTATCGAATTTACGTATCTCTTCAACAACTTTATCTCCATGTATTGGTTCCATAATAAAGTCAAGAACCATTAAATCGAAGTGTTCGTTTTTTACTCTTTCTATAGCTTGCATTGGATCAGTTACACCTGTAAACTCATATCCAGACCTTTTTAAAAATATAGATAATGAATCTACAATTCCCTCTTCATCATCAACTGCTATAATTTTATAACCGTTAGATGGCGCTAAATGTTCATTTTTTCTCATATTTATCACTTCCCTTTCCTTGTAATAAATGTTTTCCTATGTGGTTCCACGTAGACAATGTATATTGGGTCTAAATTTTAATGTGAAATAGGAATAATTATATTAAAAATTGTACCCTTACCTACTTCACTTTGAAAAGTAATATCACCGTTAAAATGTGCACGTATAGTAGAGTAAGACATAAATAAACCAAGTCCTGTTCCATTTTTTCCTTTTGTAGTAATCATTTCTTTAAACAGCTTGTTTTGAACTTCTTCTGGCAAACCACATCCATAATCTTTTACAGAAATAACTATATTATTGCCATTTTTGTCTAGTATTAAATCTATATTTCTATTTGGCTCTCCGTTGTATGATTGAATACTATTTGAAATCATATTATTTATAACCTGTACTAAACTTGTAATGTCTCCATTAAGAGTAGTACTTTTATCTATATTCATCTTGACATTAAGAGTTATAAGTGCGTTTTTAAGTTCATGCTTCATCAGAATATTTACTCTTTTTACAAGCTCATCTAAATCGAAAGATGTAGTTACATTTTCAGAAAGTGTGACGGCTTGTCCTTTAACAGCGGTAATAACATCTGACATATATTCTGTATATGATTTGATTTTAGTAACCCAATCAAACATATCTTTAGCAATTGCATGATGATCTTCGAATGTTACTTCTGGATCACCTATAGACTCATTATACTCATTTATTAAATCTGTAATACCTTCAGCAGCCCCAGATATAGACATTATAGGAGTCTTTAAGTTATGAGCAATTCCCCCTATAAGTTGTCCTAAAGATGCTAAGCGTTCTCTTTCCATAAGCAAACTTTGGTTGTCTTGTATTTGTTTTAAATCCAGAATATGCTGAGTAGTATCTTTAAATAATATTAAAGTACCAAGAAGTAAGTTGTCTGAAAACATGCTAGTAATTTCTATGTTAAAATACTTCTCATCATTTATAAGCTTAATCTGTAAACTATAAGTTTTGTTATTTGTTCTAGATTGTATTACATAATCTTTTATTAAAGTTAGATCCTTTTTATCTATGTATTTACTTATTATATCTCCAAATAGATATCTTCCTCTTAAAGTACTATTTTCCATTCCTATAAATGTTAAAAATGTTTTATTGTAATCTGTAACTATATCTTCATCATCTATTACAATATACCCATCTGATATTTTGTCAACGATATTTTGCAAAGCAATTGGTGTTATAGACAAAAACTTGAACTTTAATATTGCTAATGCAAAGAATAAAGCAGATACCGTAAATGAAATAGGTGTTAAGTAAATTGTCATAGGAATTCCGAGTACACCAGCAAAGTTTATAGCAATAGGTATCATTGAGCCAGTTAATATTAAGACTGACTGTTTTGAGAAAAATCCCGAATTCTTGATGGTATATCTTATTAAATAAAATAATGCTATAAATAGTAATACATATGAGTAAGCAGAGTGTACATAAAAATATGGCCCAAATGTAGTACCAGCAGTATAAACATTGTATACAACGTAAAATAAATGATGAAAATCATTAGTCCAAATAACCAGTAAGCTTATTATAGGTACTATAAACAAAAGTAAGTATTTCTTTTTAAATCTAAATCTTGACCTTGAAAAGCTTATTCCAAAAAATAGAAATGCTACTGGTAAGAAACACGTTCCAATATATACAAAATAGTCAAAATATACTGGATCCAAGTGCCAATCATCTGCAAATACTAAAGATGCAAGCTGACCAATACAACAAATCATAAGGCACAATATAACAAATGAAAAAGTAATATGTACAGATTTCTTTCTTTTACTATTTATAACTATTACTAAAATAATTGCAAGTAAAAGGCTACAAATGGAAAGTGCAACTGTATAAAAATCTTGTGTCATAAAAACCTCCGTTTAATCAATATAATGTACATTTTTTAAATAATCTAAATATTTAAAAATATACTTTTCGTCTATCTCTGGCCAATCAAAGCCAACCTTGTGCAAAAATCCATTAGTAAAATCATTGTTTAAAGTAATATCTGATTCATAAACTAATTGCTTTTTATTATCAAAATCGTTAATAATTCCAGATAAAATCTTTTTATCATCTTCCAAAATGTTATTTACAACATCTAAGAATTTATCATTGTCTACAATTTCAATATCTATTCCATATTCTTTTAAATAGTCTATTGTTTTTAACATATTTACATGTTTGTTATTAAAAACATGATATACACTATATGGAGAATCATATTTAATAATTTTACATATTGCTTCTGCACATAAATCTACTGGTGTAAATTCTAGGTAACCATTGCTTAAATAATTTGGCAAATATCCAAGTTTTATAAAAGTAACTAATCTATTTACAAAAGCATTTTCTGAAATATTTATTTGGAATTTACCATCTGAAAATCTATTTGTAATATTGCCAAGACGTATAACCTTAGCATTAAGTAATCCTTCGGCTACATTTTCAAGAATCATTCTTTCTGCGATAAATTTAGTATAAATATAAATATTAGACAAATCTTGTTCAATATACAAATTATTTTCTCTAAAAGTAGTTTTGTGTTTGATCCCAGCACCACTAAAGTTATCTTCAGCAAAAACATTACCTGATACACTTAATGTAGAAATATGATATAATTTTACATTAAAGTTACTACAAAAATCAATAATATTTTGTACACCTTTTATATTTGTTTCGTCAAATAAATTTTGTCTACCGTAATGTTTAACAATTGCAGCAGAATTTATAATGCAGGAAATTTTATTTCCAAGTTCTTTATAGTCGCTTTCCTCTAAATTAAAGTTTGGAAAAACAATATCTCCTTCAATAATTCTAATTCTATTTCCAATGTATGTATCATATTTATCATCGAAATAGAAATGCAAAGTTTTTATAAGTCTACTATAAATATTTATATTGCTCTTTTTACGAATTAAACAATAAATATTAGAATTTGTATTGTTTAAAAGTTTTTCTAATATATGTATTCCAACAAAACCAGTTACACCAGTAAGTAGAATATTGCCGACCTTTTCTTCACTAAAGTTGTCCTTAATTGGTAAAGTATTTTTGTCTAAAAGAGCATCAATTTTAGAGTAATTATAATCTTCTATGTGAGGTGCAAATACTTTATCCAATGTTTTTGAAGATAATTCTTTAATAGTTGGTGATGAAAATATATCTGAGTATGTAATATTCATACCAAGCTTAAATATTTCTATTTGAAGTTTTATAGCAATTAAAGAATCTCCACCAAGTTCAAAGAAATTATCGTTTATACCTACTTTTTCTACGCCTAAATATTGTTCCCAAAGTTTAGCAAGCTTTTCTTCAAATTCGTTTCTAGGTGCTTCGTAATCTGAAGAAAGACTAATACTTAAATTTTGTAGATATTTCGTATCTATTTTACCATTAGCTGTAATCATGAATTTATCTAATTGCATAATTATATTTGGCATACTGTAAAATGGTAATTTTAAACTTAAAAACATACGTAAATCATTAATTACAATTTTTTTGCTACTTGTAAAGAATGCAATTAAATATTTATCGCCGTCTTTTTCTTTAACTATAACTTGACATTTAGTAATTGTTGGGTAATCCAATATTGCATTAGAGATTTCTCCTAGCTCTATTCTGTGTCCCTTAATTTTAATTTGATTATCATTTCTTCCAACAAATAATATATTTCCATCTGGTAGCCATTTTACTATATCTCCAGTGTTATACATTATTCCATCTTGAAATTTACAAGGAACATATTTTTCTTTTGTAAGTTTTTCATTATTTAAGTATCCTTTAGTAACATTATCGCCAGCAATATATAATTTGCCACTTACACCAACAGGCACAGGTTGCATATCGTTATCTAAAATATAGCCTTTTAGATTATGAAGGGGTCTTCCTATTGGTACAATATTTGAATTTATTACTGAATCATGCTTTAACTGATAAGCAGTACAACAAATTGTAGTTTCGGTTGGACCATAACCATTTACAATCTTCATATTTTTGTTTAATTCAAAGAATTTTTTTATAAGTTCTAACTTAATTGGCTCAACACCAATTAAAATTTTGTTTAAAGCTATTTTTTCTTTAGAAAGAATTGAATACACTTCTTGCAAAATATTTGGTGGCAAATATGCCATTGTAATATTATTTTGCGTTAAAACTTTGCAGTAGTCTATAATATCTTCAATACTTTCATGTGGATACAAGCAAAGGGTGCTTCCATTTAGTAATGTAAAGAAAAATTCCCAAATGCTTACATCAAATGAAATACTAGTTGAAGATAAGCATATATCATTAAGGCCCACACTATAATCAAATAATTTATTAAATGAATGAATAAAGTTGTTTAAGTTTTTATTCATTACTTGCACACCCTTAGGTAGCCCAGTAGAACCTGAAGTGTAAATTATATAAATTACATCATCTGGTTTTGTTTTTACAGCTGGCACAGCCGATATATTTTCAAAATCTATTTCATCTATATTAGTAGTATTATTTGCCATTAAATCTTTTGTAGAGTTATCTGTAATGCAAAGTTTTGAGCCACTATTATTTAGTATGTACTCTATTCTATCGCTAGGAAGCAATGTAGATATAGGGAGATATATTGCCCCACATTTCATAATGCCAAGCATAGCAACAATTAAATTGCTAGACCTGTGAAGAATAGTTGATATAATATCTCCTTTTTGTATTCCTAACGATATAAGGAACCCTGCGAATTTCGAAGATTTTTCATCTAATTCAGAGTAGGTCATTTTGCTATTTTCAAAAATTATGGCAGTTTGATTTCCATTTTCCTTAGCTATTTTTTCAAACAATTCTACAATAGAAGAGTCTTTGGGATATTCCAATACATTATACCCAAATTGACTATCAATCATATTATTTTCTTTTTCTGTTAGCATATTTATATTGCATATTTTAACATTTGGACTTTGCAAAACAATTTCTAAAATATTTATATAATGCAATAATAGATTTTGCATAAATTCTTCACTAAATAATTTAGTACAATATTCTAAAGTTAAATTTAAACTGTCATTTTCCGGAATTATTTCAAGCGAAAAATCAAATTTCGATGAGTGGTCATCAGGAGTATAGTAAGTAGTATTAATGTCACCTAAACTTATTTTAGGGTTTCCCTCATTTTGATATGTAAACATTGTATCAAATAAAGGATTTCTACTTGTATCTCTTGAAATATCTAAATTCCTTAAAAGTTCATCAAACGGATATGTTTGGTGTTCAAATGCTGTGAAGCAGTTTGTAGTAACGGACTTTAAGAATTCTTCAAAAGTTAGGGAAGAATCTATATTTGTACGAAGTGCTAATGTATTTACAAACATACCAATTATATTGTATAAATTAGCATTATCTCTACCAATTACCGGACTTCCAACGATTATATCTTTTTGATGCGTATACTTATATAGCAAGATATAATAAACAGATAGAAGCAAAGTAAATGGGGTAGAGCTATATTTTTTGCAAAACTTTGCAATTTTATCATTAGATATTTTCATACATATTTTATTTCCTTCAAATGATTGCATGCTAGGTCTTGCATATGTTGTAGGCATGTTAAGTATCGGAATTTCTCCTTCAAACTTATTTAGCCAATAACGTTTACTTATATCGTATTTTTCTGATTCTAAGCTATTATGCTCCCATACAGCATAATCTATGTAATCTAAATCAGCTGGTTTAATAGTTTTTCCATTGTATAAATCGCATAATTCCTGTACAAAAATTCCTACAGATTCACCATCACATATTATATGGTGCATATCTATAAATAGGGCAGAAGTACCGTCTTCGAAATTATATAATTCTGCTCTAAATAGAGGGGCATTTGATAAATCAAATGGTTTAACAAATTTGTTAAATATACTATTTAGATCTTTATTCTGTTCGTTTATAACTTTTAGCTTAAAAGTTATTGAATCATCAATTTTTTGTACAACATTATCACCACCTAACACAAAAGATGTTCTAAATGCGCAGTGACTATTAAGTATTGTATTAAAACACATCTCTAGTTTTTGGGCATCTGGTGTTTTGTCGAAAAGTAGTGCTCCAGGTGTATTATATGTAACCGAGTTTGGATCCATATTTACTGTAAAATATATTCTCTTTTGAGCAGAACTAAGAGGATAAGACTCTTTTCTTTCTACTTTTACAATATCATTATCAGTTTTAATTTGACTTAACCCATCAATATATTTTGCAAGTGAAGATATAGTAGGGTTGTCAAATAAATTTTTTATGTTTATCTTAACTTGCAATTTACTATATATTTCTGATACTAATTTTATTGAGCAAAGCGAGTCACCACCTAAATCGAAAAAGTTTGCATTAGTACTTATTTTCTCCATATCTAAAATGTCACACCATAGTTTTTCTAATTCTTTTTCTGTTTTAGTTGATGGAGCAATATATTCGCTTTCTTTAATTTTAACATCAGGTAATTTTTTTACATCTATTTTTCCATTTAAAGTAATAGGAAGAGTTTCCATAAAAATAATATGTGAAGGTACCATATAGTATGGCAAACTTTGTTTTAATATATTTTTTACGCTTTCTTCTGTAAGTTCCTCATCATTTGAATTTTGTAAAACAACATATGAGCAAATACAATCAATGTTATTTACTTTCTTTATTACAGATACAGCATTAATTATACCTTCGATTTTTACAATTTTATTAGTTATTTCATCTAATTCTATACGAAGACCACGAAGTTTTACCTGGAAGTCTTTTCTTCCAAGATATACTAATTCGCCATTTTTATTAATTTTTGCAATGTCACCGGTTTTATACATTGTATTATTTGTAAATATATCTTGTATAAAAGATTTTGCTGTTAAATCTTCTCTATTAATATATCCTTTTCCAACGCCATCACCAGAAATATACATTTCTCCAGTATAACCCTGTGGCAACATATTTAAATCATCATTTAATATGTAAATTCTAGTATTTAAAAATGGAATACCTATTGTAATATCTTTAGGATTTGTAACTTCCTTATTAGATGCACATGCTGTACATTCAGAAGGTCCATATCCATCAAATATTTTAGCTTCAGTACATTTCTTTAGTCTTGTGTATAAACTTTCCTTTAATACTTCGCCACCTAATTGAATTGTTTTTACGTTTTTTAAGCAAGCTCTTGTTTCGTCGTTTAACAAAAGTAATTCAATTTTTGATGGAGTACTTAAAATAAAGTCTATATTGTATTTCTCAATAAGTTTACTCATAAAAGCAGGCACTTTTTGCTCTTCCTCGTTTGCAAGTACTACAGTCTTACCAGACAAAAGCGATACAAAGTTTTCTACTATAAACATGTCAAATGCAACAGTGCTAGTACTTAAAAAATTCTCGCATGTATCTGTATACAAAAAGTGTTTGTAACTATTAACCATATTTATAACACTTAAACGTCTAAGCAAAACTCCTTTAGGAGTACCAGTAGAACCAGATGTATAAATGACGCAAAAACCATCCTCATTATTGGTTTCTACAACAGGATTCTTAACAACTTTATCAAAGTCCAGTTTGTCAATTAAAATTTTATTTACAAATTCTATTTGCATGTTTGAATTTGTAATAAGGTAAGGCGACGAAGAATTTGAAAGCATATATTTTATTCTGTCTTCTGGAAGCCCCGGGTCTATTAGCATATATGTTGCACCTGATTTTAGAATTCCCCAAACAGAAACTAATAAATCGACTCCTCTGCCTAGCATAATTCCTATTACATCATTTCTCTTTACTCCTAGCGTAATAAGTTTTTGTGCTAAAATATTAGCTTTATTATTTAGTTCGTTATATGTCATTTTGTTATTCTCAAAAACTACTGCTGTTTTTGAAGAATGTATATTTGCTTGTGCTTCAAATATTTTTACTAAAGGTAATTTTTTGTCATATTCAAAAGGAGTATAGTTATTTAAAAAGTTATTCTTTTCATTCTTTGTAATTATAGATATATCTTTTATAGAAATTTGTGGATTATCTAGGATTATATCTACCATTTCCATAATTCTTGAATGCATATTAAATATATCCTCTTCTGCAAATTTAGCTAATTGATAATCGTAATAAATATTTAGTACGCCAGTATTATCCATATCATAAAAATGTACGTCTAAGCTATTTGAGATGTGACCTGCAAACAACCAATTTGAGTTATATTTTATGTCCGATTCTTTGCTATCATCTCTAGCATTTTGGTACGATAGTGCTAAATCATATAGGTTCTCGCTTAAATTATACTTATCTTTTATGTCTTGTAATAGAACATCATATGGATATTTTTGGTGTCTAAAAATACTAAGTTGTGTTAAACCTACATGTTTAAAATAATCTACAAAAGTTTCATCACTATTGAATGTAGTTTTAAAAGGCACAGTACTAATAAACATACCAGATGTATGTTTTTCTTTAAAATTACTTCTGTTAAGTACTGGTGTACCAACAATAGGACTATGATTATTATTTAACTTGGCAATATAAATAGAATATACAGCCATAAAAAAAGTGTATATAGATAAGTTATAGGTTTTACAAAGTGAGTTAATGCGATTATATAAATTAGAATCTAAATTAAATGATACTCTTTTTGAAGAGGTGTCTAAATTATCCTCTTGTTTAGAGGATATATGTGAAATAATTGGTTCAGAGTCGAAAAGTTCATTCCAAAAAGCTCTGTCTTTTTGGAAGCGCTTACTAAGTCTATATTCCTGTTCAGAAGAAATATAGTCAACGTATGATGGAAAGGCCTCTAGATTAATATCTTTGTGGTGAATAATAGATGAATAATAATCTATTACTTCGCTGATAAATAAGCTCATTGTCCAAGCATCTGAAATTAGATGGTGGAAATTAGCGTTAAAGCCTCCATGGCCGTTTGGAAATTTGAATATGTTAAATTCAAATAATTTTGAGTCGATAAGTTTAAAAGGAGTGCTAGCCATTTTTTGTGTGCTATCTTTCATCTCCTCAATTGAATTTACTGAAATGATGTTAAATTTAATATATTCATATGTGTCTAAGTATTGCTTTGTTTTACCATTAACGATGCAAAATCTTAAGCGAGTAGCATCGTTTTTTTCTGCGTATAAGTTAAGAGCTTTTTCTAATGCCCCAAAGTCAACTTTTTCATTTATATATAAATAACCTGCGACATTATTGATATTTGTGTTTGACATGAATTCTTCTGTTAGCCAAATAGAATTTTGAGAAGATGTCAAACCATAATATTCCCTTTTCATTTCTTAAAACCCCCAAATATATAACATCTACTTTCCATTATAACACCACTTTTTGCTAAAAATCAACAAATTTTGTCAAAAAAGTGTAGGTTTGTGGAGAATGAAACGAAAAAAATATTCAAAATGTACTGCAAAATATATTCACTTAAGATAGAATAAAAGCATAATACAACAGAATACAAAAAGATTATACAAAGCAAAACATTGCTATTCATGTATAAAAATTAGAAAAAATAGTAATAATAAAAAGTATTAAAGGAGGAAAACGAAATGAAAAGAAGTTTGAAAGACGAAAACCTTGGCGCTGTAAGAGAGAGAGAGAGAGAGAGAGCAATAGTTTAAGGAACAAGAGGGCAAAAAATGAGATATTGGCAAGTAGGAGAGGAATAACGTTAATAGCATTAGTTATAACGATAGTTATTCTTATTATTTTGGCTACAGTAGCCATCAATATGGCATTTGGGGATAATGGCTTGGTGAAATATGCAGAAAGTGCAAGCGATTATGCAGCAAATGATGAAGCTGCAACAAGTGGAATGATAAATAGTGCAGTAAGTTATATAGGTGGAATAGCAAGTGATATTGAAAAAAGTGGTGGAAATTTTAATAAAGCAAAAGGAGTAAATTCTCCAAGATTATCAAATAATATGAAATTGGTAGTTTTCGATCAAAATACAAATACATGGATAGAAGATATAACAAAAGATGCATATAGTTATGTAGATACATCAATAGAAGGAAATACAAATGAAAGTGAGTGGGCAAATGCAGAAGTAATAGTAGATGGAATAACAAGTTATTTTGTATGGATACCAAGATATGCATATAAAATAACATATTATACAAGCGAAGATAAAACTGAAATTAGTGAGACACCAACGGCATATGGAACAATAGATGTAAAGTTTATTGAAGGAACAGGAAAAACAGCAGTTGATGGAACAATTTGTAAATATGCAAGTGAAAAACCAACTGCAGACGATTATATAGTACATCCTGCATTTACTAAAAATGCTAATTATGGAGGAGGATGGGATAACGAATTGCCAGGAATATGGATAGGAAAATATGAAGCGAGTTTGGCCAACAAAAATGATGGAAGTAATATAATACCAAATGATTCAATTGCAAACATATTATTATCCAACAATACTGATAAAACAATAGTAACAAAACCAGGTTATAGAAGTTGGACATATTGCACTATAGGAAATATGTATACAAATTCACTCGAATATGATCCCAACTTAAAAAGCCATATGTTAAAAAATAGTGAATGGGGAGCAGTTGCATACTTATCATATAGTCAATATGGTAGAAATGGAACAGAAATAGAGCAAGATCAAAATGGACAATATTTAACTGGTGGTGGCGAAGGAAATACTTATATAACTCTAACAAATTTGAGTTCGACAGGAAATGTATATGGTATATATGGTTTAAGTGGAAGTACTTTAGAATTTGTAGCTAGTTATCTAAAAGATGAAGATTTTTCTGTTGCAGAAAGTACCTTTACAACTGGACTAAGTAATGAGTATTCTACTGCATATGACAACGATAATGAAAAAAATGGATATAAGTATGGAGACGCAACATATGAAACTTCTGGTTGGAATCAAGATCATGCCAGTTTTATAAAATCAGCTTACGGACCATTTTTCATTAGAGGTGGTAATTCATATACTGTCACTAATGAATCTGGAATATTCTATTTCTCAGATAGTAAGGGCGAAAGTTTAGGTAGTGGATCATTTCGCCTAGCTTTGGTTATATGATAAAAATTACTAATGATTATTAGTTTAAGTATATAAAATAGTCTCGAAGCAAAAGAAGATAAAATACTATAAAATAAAAGTGTAGATTAAAAAGTGTCCGCAACATTCCATTTCATAACAATAGCATTTTAACTATTAGGATAATAATTTTTCATGATTGAAACAACCTTAAAACCAAACAATTTTGTATAGATTAATAGCTACAATATTCTTCTCATTAACCGCAAGATTAGGAAAATGTAAATGAGAAAAATAAAATACATTAATTAGATTTCTTAAAAAATAAAGAGCTAATGCTACTACGTCTATAAATTTCTTTAACAGCAATATTCGTTGTCTTGCTAATCAGTATGAGAGTAACAATATTAACATTAACAGGAGATAATGGTATTATTATGCAGGCTCAAAAAGTTGCACAGGGGACAAAACAAGCACAGTAAGACAAACAAACAGAATAAGGTAAAGTAACAGACTTTATAGAAATATAGCAGGAGATGAAGTGGCTATAGGGAAAGGTGGAGCTTATTATTATGGATAAGAAGATAGCCGTTCTATAGCACATGATATAATAAATGATTTTCTAAATAGTGCAAAGACAGTTTCAGAAGGTGGACATGGAGGATTTTATATAGGAAGATATGAGCAAGGAATAGATAATGTATGCAAAGCAGGAGTTGATGCATATACAAATTTAACTAGAAATGAAGCAAAATCAGAGGCAGAAGCAATGTATAATGGAAAAAATATAATAAAGGCAACGAGTCAGTTAATAAGTAGTTATGCATTTGATACTGCATTAAATTTTATATGCCAGAATAGTGATTATGGATATGAATTAGCAACAACAACAAGCAGTGACAGGGCTAATATAGGAACAGGAACTAAAATAAAGACAGGAGAATATGTAGCAGATTGTTATAGTAACATCTATGACTTAATTGGTAATTGCTATGGATGGACTACGGAATATTCAAGTAACACGAACAGTAATGGTTCTTGGCCTTGTGTTACTAGGGGTGGTGGCTATTACTACAAGACCGATAGTGCATCTCATCGCGGTCACAATACGACAGACAATTCGCGAGATTATTGTGCTTTTCGTGTCCAACTGTACATCAAGTAAAATTTTGTAGTACTCAATGTATAAGCAAAATTTTATAACCAGAAAATACTACATTAATATAATAATATATATAAGCAAGATATGGTAATGGACCATGTCTTGTAAAACCCCTGGAAAATTTCTGGTAATATTCAATAACACAGAGCTTGAATAGCCACAATGCCAAAATACGTAGGTGTATAAAATGTACTGAACAAAAAATTAACATTTTTTGAGTTCAGTACAAAATAGCCTACATATTTTGAGTAATTTTTATAATTTTTCAACGATAGCCCATTAAGTTCATCAATTGTTTTGTAATCAATCTTCTTATTTTTCATATTTTTAGCAATTTCTTTTTTACTTTAAATTTCGCCTTTAGTTTTACCTTCTGCTATTCCATCAACTTTTTCTTTTGCCATATTGTAATTATATTTCCATTATGCAAGTCCATGCTTTATAGGCTTTTAGCATCTTGTTTTCGACCAGGTTTATTCATTTATGGCGAAAATTTCAGAATAAAACAATATCAAATCAAAATATTGAAATATAAAATAAAAATAAAGAAATAAATTTATATTTTTTCACGTATTTAAAAGCAAAATTGTAAAAAATAATAATACAACTTTATATTTTTTTGATATTTTAATAATATAAATAAAATTTGTTTTTCTATATTTTTAATGAAATTTGAAGAAATAAATGTTATAATGCTTATATAATATTAAATTGTGCAGACGCCGTCTGCACAATTTGGAAAATATAAATAACTGAATTTGTAAAAAAATACAAAAAATCAAAAATGAAAAGAGTGATTATATGGAAGAAAATAAAATGTTAGAAAAAGATTTTAAACAAATTGTAGAAAACATAAAAAGTGAAATTTATAAAACACAAACATTAAT
>CALXND010000014.1 GCA_944389655.1 uncultured Clostridia bacterium
ATCTATTATCCATTTATTTGCTTTGCAACTTCTTCTGCAAAGTTCTCTTCTTTTTTCTCTAATCCTTCACCCTTTTCAAATCTTGCAAATCTTACTATTTTTGCACCTTTATCAGCGACTAATTTTCCAACTTTAATGTCTGGATCTTTTACAAATTCTTGCTCTACTAAGCATATCTCACTATAGAATTTTCCGAGTCTTCCTTGTACTATTTTTTCTGCAATTGCCTCTGGTTTTCCCTCATTCATGGCTTGTGCTTTTAAAATTTCCATTTCTTTTTCAAGTCTTTCAGCTGGAACAGAATCTCTATCTAAATATTCTGGTCTTGCAGCCGCAATTTGCAAGCAAATATCTTTTGCAAGTTCTGGAGTACCATTTTCCATTTCAACTAAAACTGCTATTTTTCCGTCTCCGTGAATATAACTTTCAAGTAGATTACTTGTCTCAAATCTTTCAAATCTTCTTATTGACATATTTTCACCTATAGTAGCAATTTTGTTTGTTAAAACTTCATTTACTGTTTTATCTGGTTCAGATATTGATTTTTGGTTTAATAGTTCTTCTACATTTGCTGGATTTTCAGTTGCTACTTGTTTTGCAACATCTGCTACAAAGTTTTTAAATTCTTCGTTCTTAGCAACGAAATCTGTTTCAGCATTTACCTCAACAACTGATCCTATTTTTCCATCTTCTGATATATATGTTTCAACTAAACCTTCTGCTGCAATTCTTCCTGATTTTTTTGCAGCCTTTGAAATTCCTCTTTCACGTAAAAGCTCAATTGCTTTTTCCTCATCTCCATTTGTTTCTGTTAAAACTTTTTTGCAGTCCATCATTCCTGCACCTGTTTTTTCTCTTAATTCTTTAACTTGGCTTGCTGTAATCATAAAAAAACTCCTCCTTTTTATTTTAATAAGATTTTAGTTTATTCATAAAAAACTATACTTATTATTCCATTTTATGTTAAAAAGGAGATAGAGCAGACAATAGCTCTCCTCCTTTTAGTACTACTTATTTAGAAAATTTTCTTATTCTTCGTTTTTTTCTTCTTCTGCTACTACTTCTTCTATGCTTTCTGGTTCTTTTTCCTCGGCTGCTTCTGTCATTTCTTCTGCAACATCCATAGATTCGCCTTGTCTACCTTCTATTACTGCATTTGCCATACAATCTGCAATTAATGATACAGCTCTTATAGCATCATCATTTCCTGGTATAGCATAGTCTACTTCTTCTGGGTTACAGTTTGTATCAATTAGTCCTATAACTGGAATTCCTAGCTTTTTAGCTTCTAATATACCTATTCTTTCTTTCTTTGGATCTACTATAAACATTACTCCTGGAAGTTCTTTCATTTCTTTAATTCCTCCAAGATTTCTTTCTAGTTTTTCCATTTCTTTCTTTAATATGATTACTTCTTTTTTTGGTAGAACATCGAATGTTCCATCTTCTTGCATTCTTTCTAATTCTGCTAATCTTTCAATTCTTTTTCTAATTGTTCCAAAGTTTGTTAATGTTCCACCTAACCATCTTTGGTTAATATAAAACATTCCACATTTTTGTGCTGCCTCTTTAACACATTCTTGTGCTTGTTTTTTTGTTCCAACAAAAAGAACTGTTTTTCCTTCTTCTGCTTGTTCTTTTAAGAAGCTATAAGCTTCGTCTAATTTTTTTGATGTTTTTTGTAAATCGATTATATGGATTCCATTTCTAGCTTGGAATATGTATTCAGCCATTTTAGGATCCCATCTTCTAGTTTGATGTCCAAAGTGAACACCAGCTTCTAGTAATTGTTTCATTGCAACTACTGACATTTTTTATTCCTCCTTTTTTGTTTTACCTCCACTAAGCTTTAAACATTTAAAAAGACTTGCTTTAAGTATAAAACAAGCACTCCTCTTCAAACTAGCTTGTGTGTGTATTTTTAACGTATATTATTTTATCATATATTAGTTATAATTTCAAGGGTTATTTGACACTTTTTTTATTTTATAGTAATATACTACCATAAAGAAAAGCTTTACAATAAATCTTAGTAGAAAGGAGTTTATTTTTTAGCGCCTGGACACATTTCTGTGTTGACGAGGAAGAAACTTATCGAAATATTCGGCGGATGGTTTCTTGGCATTAGATTACTGCCATAAATATTAGCAAAACCTGATAGTAATATCAGAAACAAATCTAATAGGGTAATCTTCATTTGTAATGCTTTCTAAAAAAGGAGGTATTTTTATGTGTGGTATTGTAGGATATGTTGGTAGCCAAAAGGCTACTCCTATACTCATTGATGGGCTTTTAGCCCTAGAATACAGAGGTTATGACTCTGCTGGAATTGCAACTATAGAAAATAGTACGTTAAAAGTTTTAAAAGATAAAGGAAGAGTTAATAATTTATATAATTTAGATGGTATTAATGAATTAGAAGGTACAGTTGGAATTGCTCACACTAGATGGGCTACTCATGGTCAACCTTCAAAATTAAATTCTCATCCTCATATGGATAACAGTAATCAATTTGCTGTTGTACATAATGGAATAATTGAAAATTATGCAGATTTAAAAAAATTTCTAGAAACTAATAATTATAAGTTCTTTTCAGAAACTGATACAGAAGTAATTCCTAATCTAATTCACTATTATTATACTAACGGTCCTGTATCTATTCTTTCAGACTCGAAAGAACGTTTTTTAGGTGCTGTTAAGTCAGCTATATATGATTTAAAAGGTAGCTATGCAATAGAAGTTATTTCTACAATTTGTCCAAATGAAATAATAGCGGTAAGAAAAGATAGTCCTTTAGTTATTGGAAAAGGTGATGGTGAAAATTACATTGCATCAGATATTCCAGCCATATTAAAATATACAAAGGATTTTTATTTATTAGATGATAATGAATTTGCCGTAATTAATAAAGACTCTATTAAATTTTTTGATAATACTTTAATTGAACACAATAAAGCTGTTAAAAATATTGCATGGGATGCAAATGCAGCTTCTAAAGATGGCTATGAAGATTTTATGCTTAAAGAAATTTATGAACAACCAACTGCAGTCAGAGAAACCATAGGATCAAGATTTTACTTGGGGAAAAAATGTTCTTTTGATGATATACATATAACTAAAGAATATTTGCAAAGTGTAAATAAAATTTTTATAATAGCTTGTGGCACTGCTATGCATGCTGGTCTTGCTGGCAAATATATGATAGAACACTTATGTAAAATTTCTACTGAAGTAGATGCTGCATCTGAATTTAGATATAGAAACCCAATTGTTGATGAGCATACTTTATGTATTTATATTAGTCAATCTGGTGAAACAGCAGATACCATTGCAGCACTAAAATTAGCAAAATCTAAAGGAGCTAAAACTCTTGCAATATCTAATGTAATAGGTAGCTCAATTACCAGAGAAGCTGATTATACTATTTATACTCATGCAGGACCTGAAATTGCTGTTGCATCTACTAAAGCTTATACTTCACAGGTAGTACTTATTGCAATTTTATCTATGTATTTTGCTGAAATATTAGAAAGTACATCATATGCTGAAATTGAGGAATTAAAAGCTTCTATGGTTGATTTGCCATCTAAAATAGAACAGATTTTGGATGACTCTTCTAAAATTAAAGATTTTGCTCAAATGGTATATACTGAGAAAGATATGTTCTTTCTAGGAAGAGGAATTGATTATACAGTTGCTTTGGAAAGTTCTTTAAAGCTAAAAGAAATTTCATATATTCATTCAGAAGCTTATGCTTCTGGTGAATTAAAACATGGACCTATAGCACTTATTGAAAATGGAGTTACTGTAATTGGAATAATTACCAATCCGCAATTGGTAGAAAAATCAGTTAGTAATGTTCAAGAAGTAATTTCAAGAGGAGCAAAAACACTTATCATTACAAATCAAATTTTACCATCTAGTAATTTTGATTATGTATTTAATATACCTAATACACATCCTCTTTTATCTCCAATCTTGTCTATTATTCCGATGCAGTTATTTGCATATTATATTTCAAAATTTAAAGGTTTAGATGTAGATAAACCTCGTAATCTTGCAAAATCTGTAACCGTAGAATAATGTTATAAACAAAGCTATTTCATGTTTCTTTGTTAATTATAATAATTTCCTCTTGAGCATAAAAATAGTGGTAAACTAAACATAGTTACCACTATCTTATATGCTATATTTCCTAAAATTTCAATTACTCTCCTCTACCTTCTGGTAAAGCGTTTGGAACTTCTATTACGACTTTAATCTTCATTATGTATTTTATAGCTTTAACAAATTTACTATTTTTAATACGTTGCCATAATGATGGTTTTACATCAACTCTAGTTTGTTCCATATATTCTTGGTTTTCAGCTTCTGCAACTGGTGTTTCTTGTACTTCTTGAACTGTTTCCTCTGGTGTTACATTTTCCAAAGACTCCTCTGGTGTTGGAATTAATTTTAAGGCATCTGCTACTTCTATTCCAATATAACTTAATGCTTTTGATCTATCTTCTATTCTCTCCATATCAATTTCTATATGTAAATTTGTTTCCAAATTTCCAATTCTAGCATTTATTAGTTTAACTGCATCTTGATAATTTTGAGATGTAGATGATTTAGTTCTTCCAATAACACCTAAAGTTTCTATAATATCTTCTGAAAAATCTCCAGATATTTCTTTTATTGTGTCTTTCCAGTCTTCTGATTTGTTTTCTACTGCATCAAGTGCATCTTTTAAGCTAGCTGCTAGTGAAATATTTTTTTCTCTTTGTCTTATCAATTCTTCTATTCTTTTTGTATTTTCCTCAAATTGATTAGTTGCATATTCAACTAATCCATAAGCTGCTTTATATACACTTACTGGAAAATTTTTCTTTTTTGGATATTCAATTAAATATGTTTTTATTGATTCAATTAGATCTTTAAAGTATGCATCGTCCTCTAATTGAACAATTTGCTTTTTACTATTTGGATTTATTAACTTTTGTACTTTGTCAATATTCGACAAAATCTTTTCTTCCGTGATTACCATTCTCACGTTTACTATGCCAGACCTAGACATTGTAAACCTTACCTCCTTTATCCTACGTAACTCTTATTCCCGTAAGTATTGCTCCATTTAATAGGATTTTTATTTTTATAATTACATTATAATTTTATTACAACTTTTTATTCAAGTCAAGTATTTTTTTTAAATATTATTTATCTTTTTTTACTTCTTCATATCTTTTTATTTTCATGGTTGTAGTTTTTACAAATTCATCATGTTTTATTTCCAATTTTTTTATAGCTTTGTAAGATGTTAGCGTTTTATTTACTTCTTTTATTTTTTCCCAAATTATATTATATACTTCGTCCTCGCTTAAATTTTTTCCATACTTTTCTTCTATTTCTTCATAATTAGGAATTACTCTTGCGGTTATTATAAGCTCTCTTTCTCCTTCTACCTCTTTACCATATACCATACATTCCTTGATTTCAGTATGTTTAGAAAGTAAAAGTTCAATTTCTTCTGGATATATATTTTTTCCATTTTGTGTAACTATAACATTTTTACTTCTTCCCGTGATATACAAAAATCCATCTTTATCCATATATCCTACATCTCCAGAGCGGAACCATCTCTTGCCATCTTCCTCAGATATTGCCTCTTTTGTAGCTTCTTCATCTTCATAATATCCAATCATAAGTGTTTTACTTGAAATTAGTATTTCACCTTCTCCATTTTCATTTGGATTATCTATTCTTAGTTCTGCCCCTACAACAGCTTTACCAGCAGAGCCAACCCTTGTGTCAAATTCTGGTGTTAATGCTGCAATTGGCGCTGTTTCTGTTAGTCCATATCCTTGCAAAAATAATATTCCTATATCTTCTACCCATTTTCCTATTTTGGCATCAATTGGTGCTGCTGCTGATACTATTATTCTTATTCTTCCACCAAGATTTTCGTAAATCTCATTAAATACTTTTCTTTTTATATCTACCCCAACTGTTTTTAGTGCATTTGTTACATGTATCATTGAATTTACTAAACCTTCTTTTTTACTTTTTTGAATATTTTTTATAATCTTCCTATATAAGTTTTCTACTAATAGTGGAACTGTTAGTAGTGCTGTTGGCTTAGTTTCTTGCAAATCAGATACTATATGTTTTAGTCCTTGACATACACTTACTGAACATCCCATTGCAAATGGAAGTAAAAAGCCTATTGATGATTCGTATGTATGGTGCAATGGAAGTATTGACATTAATCTGTCATCTAGATTTAACTTTACATACGCTGTTGCTGCATTAACATTTTCTGCCAAATTTTTTTCACAAAGCATTACTCCTTTTGCGCTTGATGTTGTTCCTGATGTGAAAATAAGTACTTTAAATTCTTCTGAATCTATTGGGATTTCCATAAAGCTATTATCTCCACCATCAACTAAAGCTCTACCTTCTTCTATAAGATAATTTAATCCGACAAATCTACCGTTTATTTCATCATTAGAGTTCATTTGTATAAAGTACTTTACTCCTGGTAAATTCTCTGCTACTTTTTTTATTACATCAGCTTTTTTAGTAGAAAATATTACAGCAGAAGCTCTTGCTCTTTTTATAACATTTTCTATTTCGTTTTCTGGAAGCTCCTTATCTACTGGTACAGCAATGCCTGCGCCACAAAGCATTGTCATATATGACAAATACCAATGATATGTATTCTCTCCTATTATTACTATTCTTGTATCTTTTAGATTTAATTTTCTTGTTAAAGCTGTTCCAAATCCTATAACCTCATTTTTAAACTTGTTATATGTTATCTCTGTCCATTCTTCTTTTGGATTAAATTTTTCTAGTAAAAATGTTCTATCTGCATATTCTTTAGATGAGTTTATAAATATTTCTTTTACATTTGTAAAATGTGTACCTTCATAGTTTTGCTTATTTTTTCTTTTGTTATTTTCCTCAGCTTTTTTTACTTTTTCATAGTCTACTTTTACTTCTCCAATCTCTGAAACTTCCTTCATATTAAACTTTGGAAATTTAAAATCTGGCACCTTAAAATCTTTTAATATTCTCATTCTATCCTCTCCTATTTTCAGCTTAATTAATATGTAAGTGGTTGTCTATACATATTTTTTGAATATTATTCTTTTATTCATATTTTTTATCTAATTATGCCTTTAACTTTTTTATAAATAAATTATCTATTTCATTAAACAGTTCTGATACATCTACTTCTTCATGTTTCATCTTATATATAAAGCTAGAACATGTAAAGCCAAATATACCAGAAGCAATTATATCTGCATCCTTATTTACTATTTCGCCTTTTTCTATTCCTTTTTTTACAATGTTCTCAATTATCTTAATATATTCAAAAACATATTTCTTGCAGAGTTTGCTTCTTTCATCATTCCCCCATATTTTACTTAAGATAATAGTCATAAAACTTTCATATTTAAATAGTATTTTAATCTGAATAAGTACAATTGCTCTTAGCTTATCTAATGAATTAGTCATTTTGTCTGTTTTAATACTTATACTATTTTTTAGTAGTTTTACGCCTTCATCGACTAAAAATTTAAAAATTTCTTCTTTACTAGAAAAATGATAATATAATGTTCCTTTTGCAACCCCCACTGCTGCTGTTATTTCTTCTATACTTGTTGCATCATACCCTTTATCTGCAAAAAGCTTCATAGATGCTTCAAAAATCTTCCTTTTAGTTTTATTCATACACTTCACCTTTATAAAAAACTATATTAATTATATAATTTATTGCTAAAATATGCAAGTAATTCCGTTAAACTATTCTTTTACTAGTTAATATAAAACTATTAAAATCTTAATACAATGTATATTTTTTCTTAAAAATAAACACACCCTATATAACAATAAAGTGTGCTAAAATTTTTATCTTCTTCTATCTAATGTATCTAAATTGTCTAATGCTTTACCTGTTCCTAATGCCACACAAGATATAGGTTCTTGTGCAATCATTACATTAATACCTGTTTTAGATTGTAATAATTTGTCCAATCCATCTATTAAACATCCTCCACCAGTCATATATATACCTCTATCACTTATATCTGCTGCAAGCTCTGGTGGTGTTTTTTCCAATACTGAGTGAACACTATCTACAATCATCATAGCAGGTTCTATAAGCGCCTCTAGCATTTCGCTTGAATGAATTGTAACATTCTTAGGAAGTCCTGTTATTAAATCTCTACCTCTAATTTCCATTTCCGTATCTTGTATTTTGGGATAAACACAACCAACATTTATTTTTAAATCTTCTGCTGTTCTTTCCCCTATCATAATATTGTGCTTTCTTTTTATGTATTTAACAATCGCTTCGTCAAATTTATCTCCTGCAACTTTTAAAGATTCACTAACAACTGAGCCTCCTAAAGATATGACTGCTATATCTGTTGTCCCTCCTCCAATATCTACAACCATATTTCCACAAGCTTTTGATATGTCTATTCCAGCGCCAATAGCTGCTGCGATTGGTTCTTCTATTAAAAATACTTTTCTAGCTCCTGCTTGTGAAGCAGCATCTATAACTGCTTTCTTTTCGACCTCTGTAACTTGTGATGGTATGCAAATCATTATTCGTGGAGAAAAGATAAACTTTCCACATATTTTGTTTATAAAGTATTTAAGCATTTTTTCTGTAACAGTGTAATTTGAGATCACACCATCTCTAAGTGGTCTGGTAGCCACTATATTTCCAGGTGTTCTTCCGAAGCATTCTTCTTGCTTCTTTACCTACTGCAAGTACTTCTCCTGAATTATTGTCTACTGCAACTACAGATGGTTCTCTTAAAACTATTCCTTTACCTTTAACATATGCTATAACTGTTGCAGTTCCTAAATCGATTCCTATGTCTTGTCCCCACTTAAACATTTTAATCTACCCTTTCCGTTTTCTTGTATTTCATTTTTATTACATTTTCGTTACAATTATATTACATTTACGAAAAAATATCAATTATTTTTACTATAAAATTAAATTATTATTAAAAATATTTGTTATAACTAAAAATAACGTGCTAATTTAGTTTTCTCACTGTGCATAGAAAATTCTTAAGATGATATCAAGTATATCTTTTTATTTAATAATAATTTAAGAAATTTTTTCCTACAATAAAAAATACCTCTTAATCATATTATACTAAAAGGTATTTTATTTATACATTTTTTAGTTTAAAATTTATATTACTTTTTAAACATTTTTATTATCTGTTGTTGTTATATAAAATCTATCTACTTTATCTTTTTTAAATTTTAGTTCATATTTTTGAGTTGTTCCTGCACCCATTGTTCCTATATCAATGTATTCTGTTCCAACTAATTCTCCTTTACTATTATACAGAAGAAAGCATAAGTACTTGCCTGTTATCTCATTTTCACTTTCGTTTTTTACTTCCCCTTTTATATATCCATTTACATTTGTTGCCTTTGCTTCTGATACTGCAACAGTTGGTACGTCCGATTGTATTTCATATACTTTTATATCATGATACATTGTTTTTATAGTCATAACAGTAGCTACCGATACAAATGCAAATAATAATATAAACCAAATGAGCCATCTTCTTAAGTTTCGTGTTTGTACTCTGGTATCTATAAACCAGAAATCATCATAACTCATTTATTTCAATCCTTTCTTTTAGTTTTACATTCTTCTAAATACTCCTATAACTTTTCCTAATATTGCACAATCTGGTACTATAATTGGATCCATTGTACTATTTTCTGGTTGTAATCTAATATGATTTTTTTCTTTATAAAATGTTTTTACAGTTGCTTCATCATCTATTAAAGCTACAACTATTTCTCCATTTTCAGCAACATTTTGCCTTCTAACAAGTATATAGTCTCCATCTAATATACCTGCTTCAATCATACTTTCTCCCCTAACTACTAGCATAAAAGTCTGTCCGTTACCTACAAATTCTAACGGTATTGGAAATGTATCTGTTATATTCTCTACTGCTAAAATAGGAGCTCCTGCTGTTATCTTTCCAACAACTGGTACATCTACCATTTCTTTTTTATTATAAAACGCTTTTCCAGGTTCTCTAACCTCTGGCTCACTAAATGTTGGATCATACAATTCATCCTCTTTTTTTAAAACTCTTAAAGTTCTACCTTTTTGATTTTCTTTTCTTATGTAGCCTAATGTTTCTAATTTTTTTAAGTGACAGTGTACAGTTGCTGTTGAGCTAAGTCCTACTGCTCTTCCAATTTCTCTTACAGATGGAGCATAACCATTTTTCTTAATTTCTTCTTTTATATATCTTAGTATTTGTTTTTGTCTTGTTGATAAAGATTCCGTTTTTATTCTTTTTCTTCCCATTAAAGTACCCCTCCAAATTTAATTTTATACCATGATATCATATAAACAAAGTTTTGTCAAACAAATTTTTGGATTTTTTATGTACAATCTGGGACGGGCTTATTTTGCGCAAATACTGTTTTGATTTACAATACAAGAAACTAAACTTGCGCAAAACAAGCCCGTCCCCAATTGCGCATTAGTCTTCCCATTCTAGCTCATAGTCTGCAATTTTTACTATATCTCCATCTTTTATTCCCATTTCTTTTAATTTTTGGTTTACACCTAAATTATCCAAACTTTTTTGGAAATAGTATAAAGATTCATTATCTTCTATGTTTACTCTTCTCATAACTCTTTCCACTGCTTCACCTTGTATTACAAATTTTCCGTCTTCCTTTGTAATTGTGTACTCATCCTCGTCCTTTAAAGTATATATTTTTCTATCTTTAATTTCTACCAATTCTTCTTTTGGTAATGTTTTTAATACTTTCGCTACATGTTTTATCAATTCTGATACCCCTTCTCCTGTTACAGCAGATATTTTAAATATTTCCATATTATTTTCCTTAGCAACTTCTTGAAGCTCTTTAAATAAATTTTCATCTTGCATAGCATCTATTTTGTTTGCTACAATTATTTGTTTTCTCTTGCTAAGCTTTTCGCTATATTGTTTTAACTCATTATTAATTGTGTAAAAATCGTCTACTGGATTTCTTCCTTCTGAGCCAGATACATCTATTACATGAAGTAATAGTCTAGTTCTTTCTATATGGCGTAAAAACTTAAGTCCAAGTCCTGTTCCCTCGCTCGCGCCTTCTATAATCCCTGGTATATCGGCTATTACAAAACTTTCTCCATAATCTGTTTTTACTACACCTAAATTTGGTTCAAGTGTTGTAAAATGATAGTCTGCAATTTTGGGAGTAGCAGAGGTTGTCCTTGATAAAAATGTAGATTTACCTACATTTGGGAAACCTATTAAGCCAACATCTGCTAAGAGTTTTAGTTCTAGGATAAGCTCTTTTTCCTCTCCTTTTTCTCCGTCTTGTGCAAACCTAGGTGCTTGTCTGGTTGATGTTGCAAAATGTGCATTTCCTTTTCCTCCTCTACCCCCAGCTAAAATTAAAGTTTTTTGTCCTTTTTCAGAAAGGTCGGCTAAAATTTCGTTGCTTTTAGCATCTCTAACTATTGTACCAATTGGAACTTTAATGTATAGATCTTCTCCACTTTTGCCATATCTGTGTGCACCTTCGCCGTTTTTGCCATTTTCTGCTTTGAATTTTTTATTATATCTAAAATCTATTAATGTATTTGCATCTGGATCTACTTCAAAATATATGTCTCCACCTTTTCCGCCGTCCCCACCATCTGGTCCGCCTGCTGCAACATATTTTTCTCTTCTAAATGAAATTGCTCCATTTCCTCCATTTCCAGCTTTTGCAATTATTTTTACATAGTCTGTAAACATTTTATTCCTCTCTTTCTTTTTATATTCTATACACAATTATATATAGTTAATATATCTTTTATTTTTTTATTTTCGTGTTTATGGTGGAAACTACAGTTTTACAAACTTTTAATTACATTATAGTTTGTACATAGTAGGGCACCAGAAAATTTAAAACACATACTGACTATAGATAGAATATTTTAAAATCATAGATAACAATATATCTATATGTTTTCTTCAAAATAATCTAATCTCATAGCTTTTTTTACTTTCTTCATTGTCTCTTTTGCAGTTTTTCTTGCTTTTTCTGTACCTTTTATTAACAATTCATCCACTAGTTCTGGTCTTTCTTCATAATATTTTCTTTTTTCTCTCATTGGCGCTAAAAATTCTATAATGTTTTTAGCAAGTTGCTTTTTGCACGCAACACAGCCTCTTGCTCCTGCTCTACATTCTTCACAAACATTCTTGCATTCTTCTTTCGGTGTAAATAAATTGTGGTAATATGCTACCATACAAATATCTGGATTTCCTTTATCGTCTTTTCTAATTCTTTTTGGATCTGTTACTGCACTCATTACCTTTTTTGTTATTTCTTCTGGAGTATCTGATAAATATATTGCATTTCCTAATGATTTACCCATTTTTTCGTTTCCGTCTAATCCTTTAATTCTTTTACTACTAGATAAAACCGCTTCTGGCTCAGTTAATACCTCTCCATAAATACTATTAAACTTTCTAACTATTTCTCTACATTGCTCTATTAAAGGAAGTTGATCTTCTCCTACAGGAATCAATTTTCCCTCAAATGCCGTAATGTCCGCAGCTTGGCTTACAGGATAGCCCAAAAATCCATATGTTACACTCTCTCCAAAAATTTCTCTTTTTTGTGCAATTTCTGTTTTTACTGTTGGATTTCTCTCTAACCTAGCAATTGTAACTAAATTTGAATAAAATACTGTAAGTTCTGCAACTTCCGGTATCATTGATTGTATGTATATAGTTGTCTTTTCTGGATCTAACCCCACAGATAAATAGTCAAGCATAACTTCTCTTACATTTTTTCTAACTTTTTCAGGATTGTTAAAATTATCTGTTAATGCTTGAACATCTGCTATTAATATATATGGGTCATACTTTCCTGAATTTTGCATTTCTACTCTTGTTTTAAGTGAACCGAAGTAATGACCTATGTGTAATCTTCCTGTTGGTCTATCACCTGTTAAAATTCTTTTTTTATCCATTTTAAAATACATTCCTTTCTTTCTTGATCTACTTGAGTGCGCACATAGTAATGAAAATTTTTCATTTAAATTAGCCTCTATTCGAGCAAATTCACGCTTCTTTTCAAAAAATTTTATTTAATAACCTTTATAAATTCGTGAAAATATTAGGGATTAAATTCTCGCCATCTCAAAATTTGTTAGAATCTTGATGGCGGTAGCATATGCTTTCCTCATTAAGCAGTAAGCATCTTGTAATTAAATATATTTTACTCTTTTACTTTCCTTTTTAAAATTAGTGTTATAAAGTAAATTGCACCAGATATAATAACTATCATTGGTCCCGTTGGTATATTGCAATAATATGATGCAATTAAACCTGCTAAACCTGAAAATAGCGAAAATATTACTGCATATAAATGGTACCATCGCATATTTTTTGCAATATTTCTACTTGATGCAGCAGGCAAAATTAATAATGAATTTATTAGTAAAATTCCTATCCATCTAATTGAAATCATTACTACAATTGCTATGAGTACTGCAAATATGTTATCTATTTTTTTTGTTTTTATTCCTTTACTCTTAGCAAGTGCTTTGTTTATACTAACTAAGTTTAATTTGTTAAATGTAAAATACCAAAATACTAAAACAACTATTGCTATTATAAACACATAAAATATTTCTGAGTCTGTAATACTTAATATATCCCCTACTAAATAACTTGAATATTGATTAAAGTTACCTGTCTGTGCTAAAATTGCTAAACCTAGTGCTATTGCAATAGATGAAAACACACTAATTATTGTATCCGCACCATAATTAGTTTTATTTTTAACATAATTTAAAAGTATGGCAAATCCTATGGCAAAAATTATCATACCTATATTTAGATTACTTATTCCTATTAAGCTTCCGAAGAGCAATTCCAGTTAGTGCTGAATGACCTAATGCATCGGAAAAAAATGCCATTTTGTTATTTACAATCATTGTTCCTAGTATTGCAAATATTGGTGATATTAAAATTATGGCTATTAATGCATTTTTCATAAATTCATAATTTATAAATTCAAATGGCAATATTACCTCTAATATACTATCTATTACTTCCATTTTTTCTCCATTCTACTATATTTGTAATTAGTTATTTTTAGTTTTATTTTTTATAATTTTCTTAAACTTAGACGTTTACAAAAGCAACATGTAGAACTAGGATTTGCTTTACTTATTCTAATTCTCCAAATCTGTTTTTAAATTCTAAGCTTCTAAATACATCTTCTGGTTTTCCTTCTTTAATAACTTCTTTATCTAGTAAAATTACTTTATCTGCATATTTCTCTGCTAAGTCTAAATCATGTGATACTAAAATTATAGACATATCATATTCTGATTTTAGTTTACTTATTATATTATAAAAATCTTGTATACCATTTCTATCTATTCCTGAAACTGGCTCGTCTAATATAAGTAAGTTTGGTATTGGCTTAGTAGCAATTGCTATAAGTACTCTTTGTAATTCTCCACCAGATAAATCTCCTATGCTTTTATCAATTAAGCTTTCTGCTCCAAATATTTTTAAATGTTCTTTTATTTCTTCATATATTTTTTTGTCTCTTCTTAAAAATACTGGAATATGTGTAATTGCAGATGCAAAAAAATCATATACTGTTGTAGGCATATGTTTTTCTATATTAATGCTTTGTGGCACATATCCTATTTTTATTTTTTTATTTATATTATCTTTTTTATCAACAAATGTTATACTACCTGTATGCGGTATTTCTCCAAGGATTGCTTTAAGAAGAGTACTCTTTCCTGCACCGTTTCGCCCTATTATTATTGTAAGTTCTCCACAATGAATATGTATATTTACATTTTTTAGAATTTCTTCATTTCCTATTTTTACGCCTATATTGCTAATTTTGGTGCAGTGCAATCCACAAGCTTTCTCCAATTTTTTCACTCCTTTACTATATCTACTACTATTTTTTCTCATGTATAAATTCAATTATATATAGCCCATCTATTTTTTAGTTTTGCAAAATTTCCATATTGTATTTCACCATATTTATGTATGCGTCTTTTTCTATACTTCCTTTTAAACCAGAGTCAAGTTCATAAATTTTTGCTCCTGTTTCGTTGGCAATTGTCTCCGCCATTGTTTTATTATCGTTTTTATCTACTAATATCATTTGTATATTTTCATTTTTCATTTTTTCTATTATACTACTCATCATTTCTGCTGACATTGTACTTTCTTCATGGTTAGTTTCTATAGTTGTCATTTCCATTTGAAGTTCCTGACCTAAATATTCAAATGCCTCATTTAAATTTACTACTTTTTTACCTTTTAAACCTTCTAATTTTTGTATGTATTCCTCTTCTAGCTTTTCTAATTGATTAATGTAGTTTTCTGCATTTTCTTTATATATATTAGCATTTTTACTATCTATTTGTTGTAATCTTTCTGATATGTTTTTTACCTGAGTTATATAGTTATTTATATTTGTCCATATATGAGGATTTGTTTCATTGTCATCTTTTATTATGTTTTCTATTCCATTACTTGAATCTATAACTTGCATAGTATTATTAGAATTTATGACTTTATCTATAAAATTTTCCATTCCAAGTCCATTTACTACAAACACATCTGCTTTTTCTACTTTTTTCATGTCTTCTGTAGTTAAAGTATAGTCATGTAGACACCCCACATTTACATCTGCCATATTTCCTAATTCTATATTATTTGCACCTTCTGTAATGTTTTGGGCTATTATATATATTGGGTAAAATGATGTTACTATTTTTAGTTTTCCATCATCTTGAATATTGTTTTTGTTTAGATTTTTCCAAACTATAAATCCTACTAATAAAATAGCCAATATTATTACTATTATTATTGTTATTTTCTTCTTATTCAAACTTAAACTCCCCCATTTTAATAATACATATTTATAATACCATTTTTTGGCTTTTCTTGCAAGTACTTATGTTTGCCAATATAATTTTTCTAATATTTTTTCCATATTTTCATTTGCAGTTTCATATCCATAATTATAACATTCTTCTACTTTTTCTGTATCTAATAATCCCATTTTTTCTGTTTTTATATTTATACAAATATCACTTTGAGCGATATTGGGCTCTGCAATCTTGCTTCCCATAATATCTATTGTTTTCATTACTAAATCCATCATATTACTACTGTTATCTATGTCATCTGAGCTAAACTTTACTGCTATAACCTTATCTGCACCTTGCTTTTTTACTTCTTCTACTGGGACATTGTCTAGTGCTCCTCCATCTATAAATGTATGTCCTTTAATTGAACATAGATTAAATGCTACTGGAAAACTACTACTTGCTCTTACTGCTTCTCCTACTGTTAAGTTGGTTATATATTTATTCTCATCTTCACAGTTTACTGGAATATTATTAGTTATTATATATTCTTTTGCTTCTTTTATATCTACTGTTGGAATTACTATTGGCATCTTTATATTGGCTATATTATTTATATTTTTTTCTTTGGCAAGTTTTGTAAATATTTGTTCTATATTAATTCCATCTCTAAATCCCTTATGTATGTTTTTCTTTCCCATTAGATTAGTTAAACTTTTTATAATTCCAAATTTTTGCTCACCAATTATTTTAGATGAATTTTCTTTAAAATACTTAAGTATTTCCTCTGGCTTATATCCCACTGCATACATACTTGCCACCATGCTTCCTGCACTTGTACCTCCAATAATATCTATAGATATTCCATTATCTTCTAGAGCTTTAATTACTCCTGCATGAGCTATACCTCTCATTCCTCCGCCTGATAAAGCAATTCCAATTTTCATAGTTAACACATTCCTTTCGCAAAGCAATATTTTTACCCAATTCTAAGCAGATAAAGTAGTAATAGTTTTATTTAAAATATATTTGTTTTAGCTTTCTTCACTTATGCGTTATTTTAGATTAAATTGTATAATTTAAAATAATAACTTAATATATATTATTTCCAAATTGGTTAGATTCTAATCGCTTTGTGCAAAAGAAAAAAACATTTTTTGAACTATCATTTAATGCTAAATGTTTTCAAAAAATGTTTTATGTATTTACTATTCAGCTGTGTATGGTAATACAGCTATTTGTCTAGCTCTTTTTACTGCTAGTGTTATATCTCTTTGATGTTTTGCACAAGCTCCTGTTGCTCTTCTTGGAAGTATTTTTCCTTTATCATTAACAAATTTTCTTATTTGATCTGCATTTTTGTAATCTAATACTAGATTTTTATCTGCACATAAAGGACATACTTTCTTTCTTATTTTTCTGAATTTTGGATTGTAATCGCTATCAGTATTGTTGTTTCTATTATTTCTTTTATTTTTCTTATTGTCTGCCATTTCCTTTTTCACTCCTTACATAATAATCTATAAGGTACATGTAGTATTAAGAAATTACAAACTCTTAGAATGGTAAATCATCTCCTGATGATATTTCAAAGTCTGAATTTCCACCTGCATTTGGCATTGCTCCGAATGTAGAATCAAATGTAGATGTACTATTTTCTGCATCTCTTTTACTATCTGCAAAGTATGCTTCTTCTGCAACTACTTCTGTTACATAGTGTTTTTGACCTTGGTCATCATCCCAAGTTCTTGTTTGTATTCTTCCTATTATTGCTACTTGTTGACCTTTTTTATAATATTTACTACAAAACTCTCCTAATTTTCCCCAAGCAACTATGTTTATAAAGTCTGCTTGTCTTTCTTCTCCTTGTCTTACAAATCTTCTATTAACTGCTAAGCTAAAAGAAGCTACAAGTGTATTACTTGTTTGAGTATATCTCACTTCTGGATCTCTTGTTAATCTTCCCATTAAAATTACTTTGTTCATATTTTACACCTTTTACCTTTCTTTTTTAAAGGCCCCCGCTGGGTATAGTAATTATTTTTTAACTACTATAAATTTTATTACTTCATCAGTAATTCTGTAATTTCTCTCAAGTTCTGCAATTAGGTTTGGTTTAGCTTCAAAGTCATATACTACATAGTATCCTTCTTTATTTTTCTTAATTTCATATGCTAATTTCTTTTTACCTAATTCGTTAACTTGTTCTACTTTTCCGTCAGTATTAATTAATGTTGAAAATCTTTCGATTAGCTCTTTTAATGCTGTTTCTTCAACATTTGGATTAATAATGACTACACTTTCGTATTTGTTCATTATCTTTCACCTCCTCATGGATATATAACCTATGAACTCGTCATAAGTAAGGAAAAATAGCTACTGCTATTTTTAACATAACTATTGTACCATATTTTTCTTAAAGATACAAGTTTTTTTCTAATTTTGTTTATTTTTTTACAAATTTATGTTAGAATTATTTTATAAATTTTTATGTTTTGAAAGGGTGAAGATATATGCAATTTAATAAATGTAGTAGATGTGGTTGTTTTTATACTAATTCTGGTGATGTTTGTCCTAACTGCGAGCCCAAAGATACTTTTGAGATGAATAAATTAAAAAATTACTTAGATGATTCAGATACAAATTGTTCTATCGAAAGCATTTCATATAATACTGGTATAAGTATTAAAAATCTAAACAGATATTTTTCTATGGATACCTTTGTAGATTATAAGAATAATGTGCAATTATAGTTCTAATTTGCTAAACGTGATACTATATAATATTGTTAAGAGGTAGATCAAAATATATATCTACCTCTAATAATTATTATCATAAATTTTAATCTATTTCGTATATTTCTTGTATTTTATTTTCCGCTTCTTTAGCCTTTTCTTTATCGTTTGTATGAATAATGGCAATGACTTCTCCTAAATTTACCCTATCTGAAATCTTTTTATTTAATTCAATTCCAGCTGTATAATCTATATTGTCTTCCTTTTTTATTCTTCCCGCTCCTAAATATACAGATAATTTTCCTATTTCTTCTGCTGGGAGTTTTGTTACAACACCCATTTTTTTTGATTTTACTGGTATTATATATTTCGCCTTTTCAAATTTTTCTAGGTTTTCAATATAACTTACATCTCCCTCTTGATTTTGTATCAGCTCTTTGAATTTTTTTAATGCTTTTCCATTGCTTATATTTTCTAGCATATGCATTCTATTCTCTTCTAGATTTTCTCCTTTACCTGCCATTTTTAGCATAACACTACCTAACTCTAATACTACTTTTTTTACATCTAACTCCATATTTCCTTTTAACGCTTCTACTGCTTCAATTACTTCTAATATATTTCCTACATTACGGCCCAATGGCTGTTCCATTGGAGTTATTACTGTAATGGTCTCTCTTTTAGCTAGCTTGCCAATCTTTGTCATTGTTTCAGCTAATTCTTGTGCTTTTTCCTTTGTTTTCATAAAAGCTCCACTTCCATATGTTACATCTAAAACAACTTTATTTGCACCAGCAGCAATTTTTTTGCTGATTATACTTGATGCAATAAGTGGTATACTTTCCGTTGTGCTTGTTGCATCTCTTAGTGCATATATTTTTTTATCCGCTGGAGCTAAATTCATTGTCTGTCCTATTAAGCTAATTCCTATTTTCTTTACATTTTCTATGAATTCTTTTTCAGATACATTAGTGTTATATCCTGGAATGGATTCAAGTTTATCTATTGTTCCTCCTGTATATCCAAGCCCTTTGCCAGACATTTTGGCTACAGGTAATCCAAGTGACGCTATAATTGGTGCTAAGATTAATGTAACCTTATCTCCCACTCCTCCTGTACTATGTTTATCTACTACTATTCCAAGCTCTGACAAGTCTAAAATATCTCCTGAATGAGCCATTGATAAAGTTAAATTAGTTATTTCTTCCATGTCCATTCCATTTAAATAAATCGCCATTACCAAAGCCGCTGCTTGATAATCTGCAATATTTCCTGCTGTATATTCTTTTATAAAAAATTCTATTTCGTCTTTATTTAATTTTTTTCTATCTCTCTTTTTAGCTATTATCTCTTGTATATTCAATAGTTATTCCCTTCTCTCTTAAAAGTTTTTCTAAATTATCTTCTAAATCACATTTAATACCAATCATGTTAAGGTTTTGGGCTACTTCTACATTTTTTATTTTATCATCTATATACACTGTTTCCTCAGGTACTAAATTATATCTATTTACTAATCAACCAACAATATTTTTTACAAAACTTCTTCTGTGTAGTGGACACAATCCATATTCTTTTATAGCTGCAATATGGGCTGCTGTCCCATATCCTTTATGCTTGCTAAATCCATACATTGGATATACCTCATCCCATTGTCTCATTATTCTATCCCTTGTAACTTTTGCAATTATCGAAGCTGCTGCAATTGAATAGCTTTTAGCATCTCCTTTAACAATAGATTTATATGGGATATGGTCTGTATCTATTTTAGTTAATGCATCTACTAATATAATGTCTGGTTTATCAAACCCTAACCCTTTCTCCTTTAAATTTTTTTCCATTTCCTTTATTGCTGTTGTTAGTCCTTCTTTAGTTGCATTTAATATATTTATTCTATCAATCTCTTCCTGTGGTATAATTCCAACGCCATATGCAATTGCTTCTTCTATAATTATATCATATAGCTTTTCTCTCTTTTTTTCAGACACCTTTTTTGAGTCATTAACACCTTCTATCATCGAGTTTCTTGGCATCATTACACATGCTACTACTACTGGCCCAGCTAGAGGTCCACGTCCTGCTTCATCTATTCCTGCAATACTCGTAGTCCCTTTTAGATATAATTCTTCTTCTATTTTTTTTATTTCTTTTAATCGTAGTTCTTCTTTTTCTTTCATTCTAAATTCCTCTTTTCGATTTATAATTGAGCGAAGCGACCTTGGTCGCCCTTTTGTTCTTGTCGATTTAGGTTTCCGACGTAAGGAGGAAATCCTAAAGGCTAATTTCGACTGTAGCCTTTTTATGTAATAGGAAATTGGAAATTTCCTATTACATAAAATAACAACAACATTTGTTACATTTCAGATAATTTATACACAATATTTCCACTTTGATTTTGAATTCCATCAACATAGATTATATCATTCTTTTTATAATCCACTATATAATAATTGTTAGTTGTAATATTTTCTAAACCTAATTTTTTTAAGTCTACATTACTTAAGCAATAGTAGTTATTATCTTTAGATTCTATATTTATAATTCCTGCTTGAATTAGTTTTTTTATAGGTTCTTCTTCTTGTTTGTCTTTTATTTTTGTTCCTATTAGCTCTGCTCCTTTTTCTTTAATTTCTACTTTTTGTGCAATCACTTCTGTTTTTCCTTGTATTAACAGCATATTAGTTTTTATTGTCTCATACATTTCATTACTATATCCATTGTCTACAAATCTTATTAAAGCATATATTGCAGCAATCATTAATGCAATTACTATAAATATTTTTACGTATGTTGCTAGTAAACTTTTCTTTTTCATTTTTGTTCCATTCCTTTCACAATTTAAACTTTTTTAATTATACCTTGATTTTTAGTATTTTTCAAGAATTTTTTCTTTTTCATTTTTGTTTAATTATTCTATAGTTACTAATCGTAGTCTAATATGTTTTTGTTATAAAGTCAGAATGTCTACTACAATTCATATTTTCTATACGATAAGAAAAGTGTGCGTTAGTAAAAGCAAAGCTTTCGGCGCATATATGTGCATTTCGCTTCGCAAATATGCACAGCCCAAGGAAGCTTAACCTTGTTGTATACGGAAAAATCGATAAAAATACTGAAATAATAAGGAAAAAGTCGATTTTTCTTATACAATAAAAAATCAAATTTTTTTCACAAATTGTTCACAAATATATTGTATTATATACTTAGTTTAGGTTAATATATATAGTAAATTTTAGGAGGTAATATATAATGGAAGAAAATAAAAATACTCGGAAACATCTCTAATGAAAATGTAAAAAACGAAAGCTTCAAAAATGTTTCAGCAAGTTCTGCTACTACATTTAGTTCTTTTGATACTAGTAAGAAAAAAGAGAAAAAAGGTAGCAGTGGCTTTGGTAAAACGGTTCTTTTACCTTTTACCTGTGGCATTTTAGGGGCTGGATTAGTTATAGGAACATGTTTTGGAGTACCTAGTATAAAAAATAGTATATTAACAAATTCTAGTATACATGAAAGTAGTTCAGGTGAAATTAACACTGAACAAATATCTCTTTTAGACTATTCAGATACTTCTGTAGGTGTTGCACAAAAGGTATTACCATCAATAGTGGGTATTAGTGTAAGCTATTCTGTAAATTCACTCTTCTACAATAGTCAGAGTTCTGCTTCAGCAGAAGGTTCTGGTGTTATAATAAGCGACGATGGCTATATACTAACAAATAACCATGTTGTAAATTCTACTTCTTCATCATCTTTTTATGAATTGGGAAAGGCTACAAAGATAACTGTAAAATTATATAATGACGACACTGAATATGAAGCAAAAATAGTTGGAACTGATGAGCAAACGGATTTGGCAGTTATAAAAATTGAAAAAGATGGTCTTACAGCTGCTGAACTTGGCGATTCAGATACAGTTCAAGTTGGAGAATTTTGTATGGCAATTGGTAATCCTTTAGGTCTAGGAACAACTGTTACAGATGGTATCGTAAGCGCTGTAAACAGAGAGGTAACTGATGAAGATAATAATTCATATACAGCTATTCAAACAAATGCTGCAATAAATTCTGGTAATAGTGGTGGTGCTCTAGTTAATAGTAAGGGTCAAGTAATAGGTATTAATACTTTAAAAGTTTCAGGTGATGGTGTAGAAGGTGTTGGCTTTGCCATTCCAATTAATTCTACCAAGGATATATATCAACAATTAATTGAATATAACAAAGTAAAAAGACCTTACTTAGGAATTGGTGGCATTAATGTAGATGAAGATTTGGCAAGAGTTAATAATTTAACTGTAGGTATTTATGTTAAAACCTTAGATACATTCTCAGCTGCTGAAAAAGCAGGAATTAAAGTAGGCGATGTTATTACCAAGGTTGATGGAAAAGATGTTAAAACTGTAGACGAATTAAATGAGATTAAAAATGAAAAGAAAATAGGTGACAAAATTACTTTAACTATCTGGAGAGATGGTAAAACACAGGATATAGAAGTAACTCTAGGTGAAGAACCTTAAAATAAATTTTAAATTAAGCGGATTTTAGATATTTAAAATCCGCTTAATTTTGCTTAAGTATAAACCAATTATTAAATTTTATAATTTTCAATATAATCACTTTTTGTTCACACAATGTTCAAAAAAGTCCTATATAATATAGCCATAGTTGATAAAAAAGTTACTCCATTATCAACTATGTATAAGTAAAACATCCCCTTTTATTTTCAAAAGCAACTGCTCAAACAGTTGCTTTTTTATTGTATAGTCAAAATCGAAGATTATGACTATACAACAAGGTTAGGCTACCTTGGGCCGTCCGAGCAAAGCGAGGACATGTATTTCGCCGTTGCTCCAGAGACTAGCCCTGCGAAATGCCTTTCTTATTGCATAGGCAAAATTAAAGCTATTGGAAGTTAATACTTCTAATAGCTTTATACTTGGCAATATCAAACTTAAGCAAGTTCAACAACTGCTCCAACTTCTGTAAATTTAGCTTTCATCTCTTCTGCTTCTTCTTTCTTTACATTTTCTTTAATTGTTTTTGGAGCTCCATCAACTAATTCTTTAGCTTCTTTTAGTCCTAATCCTGTAACGTCTCTAACAACTTTTATAACTTGGATTTTGTTTGCTCCTGCATCTTTTAATACTACGTTAAATTCTGATTTTTCTTCAGCTGCTCCTGCTGCTCCACCTGCTGCTGGTGCTGCTACAGCTGCTGCTGATACTCCATATTTTTCTTCTATTCCTTTTACTAATTCTGCTAATTCAACAACTGTTAAAGCGTCGATAGCTTCTAACATTTCATCTATTTTTGCCATTTTAAATTCCTCCTTAAATTTTATTTTATATTTAGTATTAAATTTAACAAATTATATTCAATACTTATGCAAACTTGGCTGTTTGCAAGTAAACTTAATATTTTTTAATTTCATTTATTAATTAAGCATTTTCTTTTTGAACTCTAACTGCATCAAGTGTAGCAGCAAGTTTTGTAATATTTCCAAGCAATGCTCCAGCAAGTTTTGCAAGAAGTTCTTGTCTTGATGGTAGTTTTGCAAGTGTTATTATTTCTTCTGCTGTCATTACTTTACCTTCAATAATTCCGCCTTTTATCTTATAAAAGTCATTATCTTTAGCAAAGTTATATATAGCTTTAGCTGGTTCTAGATAATCTTCTTTAGTTGTAATTAATGCTGTTGGTCCTTCTAGTAAGTCATCTAAACCATTTTCACCATTTGCATTTAGTGCTCTTCTAATTATGTTGTTTTTTATAACTCTGTATTCACCTTTTGCTTCTCTTACATTGTTTCTTAATTTAGTAACATCTTCAACTGTAATTCCTCTATAGTCTACTAAAAGAACTAAATTTGCTTCTTTTAATTCTGCTGCTAAATTATTAACTAATTCTTCCTTTTGTTTTAGTATTTTTTCACTAGCCAATTTTTTCACCTCTTCCTTATATATATATATTAGCCACGATAAGCAAACAAAATAACTGTATATAAAGCCCCTTTTGGCATATATATACAGTTAAACCCGTACAATCTATATGCCTAGGTAAGACTTACGTTTTGCTTACTGTCTTTGGCTATTATTTTTGATCAATATACATACTTGGTCCCATTGTTGTAGATATAGCTACACTTTTTATATATTGTCCTTTAGCTGCTGCTGGTTTTGCTTTTATAATAGCATTCATAATTGTTTCATAATTTTCTAATAATTTATCTGTACCAAATGAAACTTTTCCAAATCCTAAATGGATAATATTTGTTTTGTCTAGTCTATACTCAACCTTACCAGATTTGATATCATTAATTGCTTTTGTAACATCCATTGTTACTGTTCCTGATTTTGGATTAGGCATTAAACCTTTTGGTCCTAATATTTTACCAAGTCTTCCTACAACACCCATCATGTCTGGAGTTGCAACTATAACATCATAGTCAAACCAGTTTTCTTTTTCTATTTTTGGTATTAGTTCTTCTGCTCCAACAAAGTCAGCTCCTGCTTTTTGAGCTTCTTCTGCTTTTGGTCCTTTTGCAAATACTAATACTCTTAATGTTTTACCTGTACCATTTGGAAGTACTGTTGTACCTCTTACTTGTTGATCTGCTTGTTTAGAATCAACTCCTAATTTTACATGTAATTCTACAGTTTCATCAAATTTTGGTTTTGGCATTTTTTGAATTGTATCTAATGCTTCTTTAACATCATATACTTTTGTCTTATCAATAAGTTTTTCTGCTTCTTGATATCTCTTTCCTCTTTTCATTTTTCCCTCCTTTGGTTCTAACGAACAATACTATGTTCTCCCATATTTAAAATTATTCTTCTACTACAACACCCATAGATCTTGCAGTACCTGCCACCATACTCATTGCGGCTTCTAATGATGCTGCATTTAAGTCTGGCATTTTTTGTTTTGCAATTTCCTCAACTTGTGCTTTAGTTAATTTAGCTACTTTGTCTTTATTTGGTTTTCCTGAAGCTTTTTCTATTTTAGCAGCTTTCTTAATTAAAACAGCCATTGGTGGTTCTTTTGTAATAAATTCAAATGATTTATCTTTATAAACAGTAATTACAACTGGAACTATCATTCCGTTTAAGTTTGCTGTTCTATCATTGAATTCTTTTACAAATTGCATAATGTTTACACCACTACCACCTAATGCTGGTCCAACTGGTGGAGCTGGTGAAGCTTTTCCTGCTGGTATTTGTAATTTTATTACATTACCAATTTCTTTTTCTGCCATGTTTAGCACCTCCTTAAATAGTAAATATGTATATTAATCTAAAAATAGATTATAAGCTATAATTATAAAATCTTTTAAGAGTAACTGTTTTTTTATGCGGAAAAACAATAGTAGACACAATTTTTTCTTGTTCAAGCTGTTTTAGTTCTTCAAACAAAAATTTAAAAGTAACAATAATTGTAATCTTCTATTTTAATAGAGGGTTTTCATAAACTTTCTGTAACGTTAAAAGTAAGCGTTACCAAGAAAAATTTAGTATCATAATTTATGTTTATTTAGAACATTTGTATTCTAAGCAACACAATGTTCTTTTAAATTTTTTGAACTTGAGAGAAATCTAGTTCAACTGGAGTTTCTCTACCAAACATTGATACAAGGACTTTTACTTTATGTTTTTCCTTATTTATTTCTGTTACAGTACCTATAAAATCTGTTAATGGCCCATCTAAAACTTTTACAGAATCATTTACATCATAATCAATGTTGATTTCTGTAAGTTCAAATCCCATTGATCTAATCTCGTCTTCTGTAAGAGGAATAGGATCTGTACCTGAGCCAACGAATCCTGTAACACCTCTAGTATTTCTTACTATGTACCATGTTTTCTCAGTTACTATCATTTTTATTAAAACATAACCTGGAAATACTTTTTTTAAATTAGTTTTTCTTTTTCCATCTTTAATTTCTATTTGTTCCTCCATAGGTACAATAATATTAAAGAAATAATCTTCTAATTCTCTATTTTTTATTGTTTTTTCAAGGTCAGTTTTTACTTTATTTTCATAACCTGAATAGGTGTGTATAACATACCATCTTGGTGTTAAATCTTTATCTTCTTGAGACATTCTTAGGCCTCCTTACTCTACATTATTAGATTCTTCACTATTTGTTTGGTTTGTATTTTCATCTGATATATTATTTATTTCAACTGCATTCTCTATGCTTGTTGCAGCATCAGTACCTTCTGTTTGATTTACAGAATTAGTTGTACCTACAGTATCTTTTAATTTTTCAATACCATATGTATTCATACTTTCAAATACAAAATCCAAAACAAATACAATAGCAGCTGTTATCAATACAACTGTTATTACTGCAACTGTATTATTTAATAATTGCTTTGGTGTTGGCCAAATAACTCTTTTTAATTCTGCCTTAAAATCTTTCATAAAATGCTTTTTGTCTTTATTTTGTTTTTTGTTCGTTTCTTTAGGCATTACTTACTCCCCCTTAAAGGTTCTTAATTATTTTGTTTCTTTATGTGTAGTACGTTTATTGCAATATTTGCAAAACTTAACAATTTCTAATCTATCTGCATCATTCTTTTTGTTTTTCTCTGACATATAGTTTCTTCTCTTGCATTCTGTACATTCTAAAGTTATTGGTTCTCTTGCTCCTTTTTTTGCCATTTTATACACCTCCAGATTTATTTTATGTTATTAATATTTTGCTATTTTTATAAGCGTATGTACCTACATACGCTTGATTATTTTATCATATTTTTCTCATATTGTCAACTATTTTAAGTATTTGTTATACTTTTTTTACTATTTTATTATATTTATTAAGCTTATACTTACTTAACTACCTCTTGTTCTTCGTCACTGTTCATCTGAAATCCAAATCCTATGTCACTTTTTCTACCTTTATTGTTTAATTTTTGAGCATACACATAATCCAATACAGCAGATACTTCTGTTGCATCATACACTAACATTGTTTCATCATTAACTTTATATACATAATGATATCTGTTTGCTTTCTCACCATCTGGTAAGTCCTTTGGAGCTTGTTCTATTCTGCCAATATAGCCAGAACAATTTGATAATTCTAAATTATATTTTCCTAACAATTCATTTAGAACTGCGTCTTTATAACTTTCCTCAGACATTTTAGGGAAATTAATGGATGATAACACACTATACCTATTGATATTACCTGTTTCCGTCTCTTTATCAATGATATAATTAGTTAAGCTAGAACTATATCCCATAGTTTCCTTATATTGTAATTTACCAACTGGAGTAATATTTATTTTTCTACCTTCGCTATCTTTGTATTCGTGCGTTACAGGTTTTTGTATTTTTATATATGTTTCATCCTTAATGTTACTACCTTCAATTATTGGAGAAATTAATTGAGAGTCATATAAATCATTCATTTGATATTTTCTCTTATGATCTCCTAAAATTTCTTCTTGATATTTTTTTATAAATTGTGATTTTGTAATAGTACCATCAGTAATTTCTGTGGCAACTTCCTGCTTTTTCATTAAATTATATATAGCTATTAATACACTTTTAATTTTATCGTGTAACTCAGTTTTATCTGGTGATTTTTTAATATCAATTTGTAAAAAATTCATAGCTTCTTTATATTTTGCATCTATATCCGGTTTAGCCTTATTCTTTAAGTCTGTAAAAAATAAATTCATAAAAAAATTAACATAGTTATTTATTTCATTGTCTGAACTTGACATAATTTGCTTCATTTAAAATCATTCCTCCATATTTTATTAATTATAAACTTTTAACAGTTTAATTCTCTAAAGAAATATTTAAACATATATTATAAATTTGCTATATCGCATTAAAGAAAACTTATTGTATAAAAAAGTCATTTCGCATGGTTAGTCTTTGGGTTAACGATGAAATACATGTCATCGCTTTGCTCGGACGAACCAAGGTAGCCTAACCTTGTTGCATACGAAAAAATCGTTAAAAGTAATGAAATATCAAAAGAAGAGTTGATTTTTCCTATACAATAAAAAATTTTAATTAAAATTATCAGATTTAATTAGAAAAATTCTTTTACACAATAAAATGATTGCTATTTAAAAATAATCTTACTGATTACTTTTAAATAACAATCACATTATAACACAAAATTTTTTCCATGTCTAATTTTTATTATTCATATTTAATATATTTTTAACATTAAATATGAAAATAATAAAAAAAACTGGCGACAACCTATTTTCTCAGCAGGGTAACCCACAAATATCGTCGGCACATTGGAGCTTGACTTCTGTGTTCGGT
>CALXND010000015.1 GCA_944389655.1 uncultured Clostridia bacterium
TAATATAAAAATTCTGTTGTAGAAAAATTTCTATAACAGAATTTTTTGGATTTTAATAAGTACCAACTAACAATACAAAAACGACATTAATGACGTAAACTTTCTAAATATGTTTTATCAGATTCCTCTAGATTATTTAAACTAAACTGAATTAAGCTAATAACAGTCCTATTAAAAGACAAGTTTTTTAAGTTTGCTAAATTTTGTACGTCATCCACCAAGTTTTCTGGTAATCGTAAAGTTTTACTTATGCCACTATGATTTTCTGGAATCTTTAATTTGTTCATTTGGTATACCCCCTTAGCAACTATTTTACAATACTAAAGAAAATAAATATGTACCTAAAAGCAACTGCTAAGTTGTATAATAAATGTAATCATATATAAATTATATACTTAAAAGAATAATCTCTAGTAGTTTTTATAAGAAAGATACAAAATACTATACGACAATAATAATATAAATCGTAAAAAAGTTAAAATATAGATACATGAAGAGATAGGGAGATATTAAATAAAAATTTTATAAAAAAAGATTGACAAAATAAAATTTTTACTATATAATGCGAACAAATATTTGGAGGTAAAAATGATTTCAACTTTACATATAAAAAATATAGGAATAATAGAAAATCTAACAATAGATTTTAATGAAGGCCTAAACATACTCACGGGGGAAACAGGAGCAGGAAAGAGCCTTATTATTAATGCTTTAGGAATACTAGCAGGAGGTCGTTTTTCAAGAGACATGATAAGAAAAGGAGCAAACAGCTCTGTGGTTGAAGCATGCATATATAGTCCTAATAATTTATACTCAATAGATAATAACATTGTCATTACGCGAGAAGTATATTTTAATGGTAGAAACTCATGTAAAATAAATGGTAGACTAGTTACAGTAAATGAATTAAAAGAATTCATGACGCAATTTATAAATATTCATGGACAACATGACAATCAAAACTTATTAAATCCATTAATGCATATTAACTATTTAGATGAGTACATTGGTGCAGATTTAACTAAAATAAAAAACGAATACAGAAAGTTATACAAAAGATATAATGAATTAAGTAACAAATTAAAAAGGAACTATATAGATGATAGAGAAAAAGAAAGGAAATTAGATTTATTAAATTATCAACTTAAAGAAATTCAAGATGCTAAGATAAAAATTGGAGATGACTTTAGATTACAAAAAACTCACGAAATAATGAAAAATTCAGAAAAATTAAAACAAAACTTAGAAATAATAGATAATAACTTAAGCAACCAAGCTATTGATAGCATATCGGAATCAATTAGATGCTTAGAAAAAATATCAGGATTAGGACAGCAATATGAAAATAAATTAATAGAGTTAAAAAATATATATTATGAAGTTCAAGAAATTAGTAATGACATCAATTATTTTAAGAAAGAAATATTTTTTGATGAAGAAGAAAGAGAAAATGTAGAAAATAAACTTACTCAAATTTATACATTAAAAAGAAAATACGGTAATAATATAGAGGAAATATTAGCCTATAAAGAAAAAATAAAAAAAGAAATAGAATTTATAGAAAATGTAGATAGTATAAACGAAAAAATAAAAAAAGAAAGAAATATAACAAAAGAGCAAATGATAGAAATATGTAAGAATATGAATAAGTTAAGAGCTAATGGAGCCAAAATATTACAAGAAGAAATCAATACAGAACTAAAAGATCTAGAACTAAATAATGCTAAAATGAGCATAAAGGTAGAACTTATGAAAGAAGAAAGATTCAATGATAATGGACTAACTAATGTGGAGTTCTTTATATCTACAAATAAAGGTGAAGAAGAAAAAGAGCTTACTAAAATAATTTCTGGAGGAGAAATGTCAAGAATTATGCTTGCTATAAAAACAGTATTAGCTGACATAGATAAAGTTCATACGCTTGTATTTGATGAAATAGATACTGGCATAAGTGGAAAGGCGGCTAATATGGTGGGAGAAAAGCTAAAACAAATAGCCAATAGACATCAAGTATTAGTTATAACACATTCTGCAACTATTGCAGCAAAAGGAGAACATAATTATTACATAGGTAAAATAATAAATAAGGATAAAACCTATACTACAGTAAAGCAACTAAATGAAACCGAAGTACTAGAAGAAATTGCAAGGATTTCTTCGGGAGATGTTACAGAAATTTCATTAGCACATGCTAGAGAACTAAGAAATGTTTCCTAAAAACCATTTATATATATAAAAAATGCAAAAATATTGGCCGAGTTTCTACTATAATAATGATTAATATTTACTAAAACGGTAAAATATCTTGTTTTAGTTTACAAAAAAAACAAAATGGTGTATAATATCTTAGAAATTTTCATATAAGAAAGATTAAAATTTTACATATATAAAGTTTAAAGGAGGGAATAATTTATAAAGATGAGTGAAAATAATAATCTAGAACTAGACATTAATCAATTAATGAAAGTTAGAAAAGAAAAATTAGATAAACTAAAACAAGAAGGAAAAGATCCATATTCAATAACAAAATTTAGTAGAACACATACAAGTAAAGAAGTTAAAGATAATTACGAAGAATTAGAAGGAAAAGATGTGACAATAGCAGGAAGAATAATGGCAAAAAGAATAATGGGAAAAGCTTCATTTTGTCACATACAAGATAGTACAGGAAAAATCCAAAGCTATGTAAGTATAAACGATTTAGGGGAAGAAAGCTATAAAGCATTTAAAGAAGACGATATAGGAGATATAATAGGAATAACTGGATTTGTATTTAAAACAAAAACAGGAGAAATATCAATTCATGCAAAACAATTAGTTCTTCTTTCTAAATCATTAAAGCCACTTCCTGAAAAATTTCATGGCTTAAAAGATATGGATTTAAGATATAGGCAAAGATATGTAGATTTAATTGTAAATCCAGAAGTAAAAGAAACATTTATAAAAAGGGCAGAAATTATTAAAGAAATAAGAAAATTCATGGAGAATAATGGATATATGGAGGTAGAAACACCTATTCTTACTACAGTGGCTACAGGAGATGCAGCACGACCATTTATTACACATCATAACACATTAGACTTACAAATGTACTTGAGAATTGCTCCTGAATTGAATTTAAAAAGATTAATAGTTGGTGGATTTGACAAAGTATATGAAATTGGAAAAAACTTTAGAAATGAAGGAATGGATATAAAGCATAATCCAGAATTTACGAACATGGAATTTTATTCAGCTTACGAAGACTATAATGACATGATGAATATTGCAGAAAATTTGATTTCAACAGTAGCTCAAAACACATTAGGAACAACAACTATTACATATGAAGGCGAAGAGATTAATTTAGCTCCAGGTTGGAAAAAAATAACAATGATAGAAGCAATAAAAGAAGTTACAGGGGTAGATTTTAATAAAATTAATACGGATGAAGAGGCACAAGCTATAGCAAAGGAAAAAGGTGTAGAATACGAAGAAATAAAAAATACTAGAGGTCATATTATAAATGAGTTCTTTGAAACATTTGTAGAAGATACACTTATTCAGCCAACATTCATTATGGATTATCCCGTAGAGGTATCTCCACTTACAAAAAGGAAAAAAGAAGACCCAAGATTGGTAGAAAGATTTGAATTGTTTATTGGAGGAAGAGAATATGGAAATGCTTATTCAGAATTAAATGATCCGATAGATCAATATCAAAGATTTTTAAAACAAGTAGAAGCAAAGGAAAAAGGAGATGAAGAAGCAGGAGGAATGGATGAGGATTTTGTAAATGCACTAGAAATAGGTATGCCACCAACTGGCGGAATGGGAATAGGATTAGATAGATTAATAATGCTACTTACAAATTCACCATCTATAAGAGATGTGCTTTTCTTCCCAACAATGAAACCTTTAAACTAAAGGAAATAACAATGAGATGCAATATGATTGATTTTTCTAATGTATAAGAGAAAACGGCATGACATATATAAAGTACTAAAAAAGAATTAATTATAGATATGAAATCTTAAAAAATGTTTATAATAAGTTAAATAAATAGCAAGTATTTTGCTTGAATGAGAGGTTTTTATGTATATAGATAAAAGGTTAATATTTTTAATAATAGCACTTATGTTATTTAGCTCATTTATGAGTTTGTTTTCGAGTGAAGGTGTGCTACTTAGTTTTGTTTTGTCAATACCTGGAATTTTGATAGCAATTACATTTCATGAATTTGCTCATGCATTTGCAGCAGATAAATTAGGTGATGATACTCCAAGAATGCAGGGAAGACTTAATCTTAATCCTTTTAAGCATTTAGATCCATTTGGAACAATCATGCTAGTGTTTGCAGGCTTTGGATGGGGAAAACCTGTACAAATTAATCCAAGAAATTTTAATAGGGACATATCATTATCTAAAGCAGAAGCAATTGTTGCAGCAGCTGGGCCATTAATGAATTTTTTATTAGCAATCGTTTTTGAAATTATTGTTTGTTTAATTGCTAAATTTATACCTAGCTTCTATTATACAGAAGCGGGACAAATAGTAAGTGTTATTTTAAGTTCAATAGTTATAACAAATTTAGGGCTAGGAATTTTTAATTTAATACCTCTACCACCTTTAGATGGTTCAAAAATACTAGGAGGATTTTTGCCATATAATGCAAGGAATTGGATTGACTCACATTCACAAATATTTGAAATTGTATTTGTAGCATTATGGATTATAGGAATTCTAAGTCTAATAATATCACCATTAATTTCGCTTGCGTATAATGGATTAACGGGATTATGTGCAAATATATTTGGACTAACAATAATATAAAATGGTAATAGGACCGTATAAAACCTAAATCTTTATTAAATAAGAAGGAAGAAATGAGAAATATATTAACTTTAGGAATAGAATCTAGTTGTGATGAAACGTCTGTAGCCGTTGTAAAAAATGGAAGAGAAGTTTTATCAAATATTATAAATTCGCAAATAAGTATACACGAAAAATTTGGAGGAGTAGTACCAGAAATAGCTTCTAGAAATCATGTAGAAGCTATTTCAAACGTAACTAAAAAAGCATTAAAGGAGGCTAATGTTAGTTTTAGTGACATCGATAATATAGCTTGTACATATGGCCCAGGTTTAGTAGGCGCATTGCTCGTAGGCGTATCATATGCAAAAGCATTAAGCTATGCTTTAAATAAACCAATAACTGGAACTAATCATATAGAAGGCCATATAGCAGCTAATTATATTACACATAAAGAATTGAAACCACCATTTTTATGTTTAATAATATCTGGAGGACATACCCATTTAGTACATATAAAGGATTATAATAAATTTGAAATACTAGGCAAAACGATGGACGATGCAATAGGAGAAGCATTTGACAAAGTTGCAAGAGTTATAGGACTTCGGCTATCCAGGAGGCCCAAAAGTAGATAAATTAGCTAAAGAAGGTAGCCCAAATATACAATTACCTAAAACTCATGTTGATGGACTTAACTTTAGCTTTAGTGGAATAAAGACAGCAGTAATAAATTTACATCACAAAATGCCGGATGTAAATAAAGCTGATTTATGTGCAAGCTTTGAGCAGTATGTAACAAATATGCTAATAGAGAATACATTAAAAGCAGCAAAACAATTAAATATAAATAATATAGCCCTGGCAGGAGGAGTTTCAGCTAATTCATACATTAGGAACGAATTTTTTAAATTAGAAAATAATGGATATAAAATATATTACCCAGATCCGATTTTATGTACGGATAATGCAGCAATGATAGCATCAGCAGGGTATTATAGATATACATCAGGAACAGTTTCTGATTTAAAATTAAATGCAGTTCCAAATTTGAAAATTAGTGGATAAAAAACCAAAGGAGTAGTTATAATGGCGATATATGCAATAGCGGATTTACATTTATCTTTTAAAGATAATAAACCAATGGACATTTTTGGAGATAATTGGGAAAAACATACTGAGAAACTCAGAATAAATTGGTTGGAAAAAGTAAAGAATGAGGATACTGTTATTCTTCCAGGAGATTTTTCATGGGCAATGTACCTAAAAGATACAGATTATGACTTTAAATATCTATCTGAACTACCAGGCAAAAAAATCTTACTAAAAGGGAATCATGATTATTGGTGGAATACAATTAATAAAATGAAAAAATTCCTAAAAGATAATAATTTTAGCAATATAGATTTTTTATACAATAATAGTTTTTTAGTAGAAGACAAAATAATTGTGGGCACAAGAGGCTGGAATTTACTAGAAATAGAAAATGATAAAAAAATGATAAAAAGGGAAAATATAAGATTAGAACTTTCAATACAGGATGGAATAAATAAATTTGGAAAAAGTAAAGAAATAATTGCATTTATGCATTATCCACCAATAAGTAAAAATGAAATAGTAAAGAATACATCAAATGAATTTATAGAAACATTAGAAAAATATGATATACATAGGTGCTACTATGGACATTTACATGGCTATTCGCATAAAGATGCAGTAGAAGGAAGCTACAAAAATATAAATTTTCACTTGATAAGTGCTGATTATTTGAATTTTAACTTGACAAAAGTTTGAAAGCTATACTATTTAATTGTTTTCATACTAAAAATTATTAAATGGTAAGATTATAACTAATAAACAAATAATTTCTTGCAATAAATTTTTAATAGTGTATAATATAAGAAAGAATTTATAAATTAATGGTATCAAATAGTAGGTGTTTAAATGAATAGATTAGTAGAAATAAACATTCCTATGTTTATAGGAATTATATTATTAATAACAATTATTACAGGAGCACTAGTATATAGTATAAATTCTGTTAGAACAAAAGTACAAGAAGATCACAAAAAAATGACATCAGATTATGAAAGTATAGTAAACATATTAAATGTTGAAAGATAAAAAGCGAAAACTATTGCAATTTGCAAAAAATGTGATATAATAAGTAAGCTTAATAGAATATATTAGGAAAGGAAGAATAATATGAACGTAAAAGTAGAAAACACAGAAAACAAAAACGAAGTAAAATTAACATTTAACATTGAAGCTGAAAAATTTGAAGAAGCTATGAAAAAAGTATATGCTAAAACAGCCAAATACTTTAATATACCAGGATTTAGAAAAGGAAAAGCACCAATGCAATTAGTTGAAAGACAATATGGTTCAGCTATATTCTATGAAGATGCTTTTAATGAACTTGTACCAGAAATTTATGAAGAAGCAATTAAAGATAACAAAGTAGAAGCAGTTAGTAGACCTAATATTGACATAGTTCAAATGGAAAAAGGAAAAGAATTAATATTTACAGCAGTAGTAGAAACAAAGCCAGAAGTAGAATTAGGAAAATATAAAGGTATAGAAATTAAAAAAATTGAATATACTACATCTGACAAAGATATAGAACATGAATTAGGTCATATGGCAGAAAGAAATGCAAGACTTGTTACAGTGGAAGATAGACCAGTAGAAAAAGGTGATATTACCACAATAGATTTTGAAGGCTCAGTAGATGGAGTAAAATTTGAAGGTGGAAAAGCAGAAAATCACGAATTAGAAATAGGAAGCAATACATTTATACCAGGATTTGAAGACCAAATAATTGGTATGAAAATAGGAGAAGAAAAAGATATAAAAGTAAAATTCCCAGATGAATATTTTTCAAAAGATTTAGCTGGAAAAGATGCAGTATTTGCTGTAAAGCTTCATGAAATAAAGAAAAAAGAGCTTCCAAAAATGGATGATGAATTTGCTAAAGATGTTAGCGAATTTGATACTCTTGATGAATTAAAAAATAGTATAAAAGAAAAAATTGATACAGAAAATGCTAATAAAGCAAAATACGAAACAGAAGAAGAAGCAATAAAAGTAGTTTGCGATAGTACTAAATTAGATATTCCAAACGGAATGATAGATCTAGAAGTGGACAATATGATAAAAGATATGGAAAACAGATTAGCATATCAAGGACTAAATTTAAATCAATATCTTCAAATTATGGGTAAAACAGAAGAAGATGTAAGAAAAGAATTTAGAGACCAAGCAGAAAAATCTGTAAAATCTAGATTAGTATTAGAAGCAATAGTTAAAGCAGAAAAATTAGAAGCTACTCCAGATGAAGTTACAGAAAAAATTAAAGAAATGGCAAAACAGTATAATAGAAAGGAAGAAGAGCTTCTAGAAAATGTACAATTAAAAGATTACATAGCTGAAAATTTAAAAACAGAAAAAGCAATAGATTTTATAGTAAAAAATGCTAAGAAAAAATAGTAAATAATATAGAAAGTTAGGGGGAAATTAGATTTATTAATAAATAAATGTATTTATGCCACTAACTTTTTTTACTTAAAATAGAATATTATAAAATGTTACAACTTAATGATTGTTTTAACCTAATGTTTTACAAGGTTCAACATACAAAGAACTAATGGATATCAAGTTTTAACAACAAATATATTTATTAATAGGTTATAAAAATATAAAGGAGGATAAAATAATGGAAAGAAATAGTTTAGTTCCATATGTTATAGAACAAACAGCAAAAGGAGAAAGATCATACGATATTTTCTCGAGATTATTAAAAGATAGAATTATATTTTTAGGAGAAGACGTAAATGCTACAACAGCTAGCTTAGTAATAGCACAATTATTATTTTTAGAGTCAGAAGATCCAGATAGAGAAATAAGTTTATATATAAATAGCCCAGGAGGTTCAATTACAGATGGAATGGGCATTGTGGACACTATGAATTATATAAAATGTCCAGTTTCCACAATATGTGTAGGTTTGGCAGCAAGCTTCGGAGCAGTTCTACTAGCTAATGGAGAAAAAGGAAAACGTTTTGCAACACCTAATGCAGAAATATTAATACACCAACCACTAATTGGAGGAAATGGAATTGCAGGACAAACAACAGAAATAAAAATACAAGCAGACCATATGATTAAGACAAGAGAAAAATTAAATAAATTATTAAGCGACAAAACGGGCCAAAGCATTGAAACAATAGAAAGAGATACAGAGAGAGACCATTGGATGACAGCAGAAGAGGCACTGGAGTATGGGCTTATTGATGGAATTATGGACAAAAGAAAATAGTTTTGAAGATAATTGCATTTGGCGTTGTTGTAAGAATTTAAAATTTATTCAATGTGCACAAAGCACACCTCATAAATTTATAAATTCTTACGCCTAGCCAAATAACAATTCTTTTCAAAACTATGTAATGGGGAAAGATGATAACTCGTTTTCCTAGCAATATACCAAATTTGCTTCGTTTTAGAATATGAGAAGAATTATTATAAATTTTTATACTTAAAACTAATATTAATTCTTTTCAAAACTAAATAATTAGAAAAAGGAAATTATTTGATTTGGTGGCAACGTGAAAATACAAGATTTAAAATAAAAGTATACAAAATATAGTAGATTAAAATAGAAAACAAATGAATAATAGTTATAAATAAAAAGAAAGGATTTAAAAAATGTCAAATAGTAAACAAAAAAATATTAGATGTTCATTTTGTGGAAAATCTCAAGAAGAAGTAGATAGGATTATAGCAGGGCCAGGAGTTTATATATGTAGTGAATGCATAAAAGTATGCTCAAATATAATTGAAGATGATTTATACGAAGATGCAGAAATGACATATACTTTAAACGAAAAACAAGAATTACCAAATCCAGCAGAAATAAAAGAAATTTTAGACACGTATGTAATTGGCCAAGAAGAAGCTAAAAAAACACTAGCGGTTGCAGTATACAATCACTATAAACGTATAAATAGTAAGGAAGAAAATGATAAAGATGATGTAGAATTGCAAAAAAGCAATGTGCTACTTTTAGGTCCAACAGGATGTGGAAAAACATTACTTGCACAAACATTGGCTAAAATACTAAAAGTTCCGTTTGCAATAGCTGATGCAACTACACTTACAGAGGCTGGATATGTTGGAGAAGATGTTGAAAACATACTTTTAAAACTAATCCAAGCAGCAGACTATGATGTAGAGAAAGCAGAAAAAGGAATAATATATATAGATGAAATTGATAAAATATCTAGAAAATCAGAAAACCCATCAATCACAAGAGATGTTAGTGGCGAAGGAGTACAACAAGCTTTACTTAAAATAGTAGAAGGTACAATAGCATCAGTACCACCTCAGGGAGGAAGAAAACATCCACACCAAGAATTTATTCAAATAGATACATCAAATATTTTATTTATTTGTGGTGGTGCTTTTGAAGGACTAGAAAAAATAGTAAAAGATAGAATAGGAAAAAAATCTATAGGATTTGGAGCAGCAATAGATAGTAACAAAGATATAGATAAATATAAGGTATTTGAGCAACTATTACCACAAGATTTATTAAAGTTTGGTTTAATACCAGAATTTGTTGGACGTTTACCAATAGTTGCAACTCTAGAGGAATTAGATAGAAATGCACTTATAGATATAGTTACAAAGCCTAAAAATGCTCTAGTTAAACAATACAAAAAATTATTTAAAATGGATAATGTGGAATTAGAATTTGAAGATGAAGCATTAGGTTTAATTGTCGACAAAGCAATTGAAAGAAAAACAGGCGCAAGAGGATTAAGATCTATTATAGAAGAAATAATGAGAGATATAATGTTTGAAATACCATCAAACCCTAAAATAGAGAAATGCATTGTAACAAAAGAAACCGTTGCAAATGGAGAAGCACCTAAAATTATTATTAACAACAGCAAGGAAGCGCCTAAAAAAGCAAATATAAATAAAAGGACGAACACTAAAAAGAATGCTACGACAGCGTAATTTCAAAGAATTATTATGAAGAATCAAAGGGGGACAATACTTTAAGAATTCTTTGTAATAATTCTTTTGTCTTAAAAAGGAGGAGAATTAAATGGAGAAGTTTTTAAAAAAAGCAGGCTGGACATCAGTTATTACATCAGTAATATTTGGAATAATAGGGCTAATTATGATTTATAATCCAGAAACTACAATGAAATTTATATCAACTATATTAGGAATTTTCTTTATTGTAATAGGAATAGTAAAAGTAATAAACTATTTTATAACAAGAAGTAATTCAACATTATTTACAAACGACATAGCTTGGGGGTTAATAGCTATAATTATTGGATTAGTTACAATGGTATATAGTAGCACAATTGAAAATATTTTTAGAATAATGATAGGAGTATGGATAATTTACAGCGGATTTACAAGATTTACATTGTCCTTTAGAATAAAAAGTGTGAATAGTAAAATATGGCCATTAGTTTTAAGTTTAGCAATTTTAATGATAATAGGTGGCTTATATGTTACATTTTATCCAGGAGCACTAATTGTAACACTTGGAGTTATTATACTAATATACGCAATAATGGATTTAGTAGAAAGTTTTATCTTTATGAAAAATATGAAAGATATACTATAAAAAGCATTTATTAAATTTTTTTTAAAAAGCTTTCTTTTTTAAGTATTATATTATATAATGAATTAGTAATTTGTAATATATAATATAAAGCAAAGGAGGTTTATCATAGAAATGGACGATGATAAAACTAAAAAGTACAATATAAGAACACCAGAAACAGAAAAGAGAAGTAAAACTAATAAGAATAAAACAAAAACTAAAAAAGGTAAAAAAGATATTGAAGGAAAAAAGAAGAAAAAACGTTCAAAGTTTAAAACTTTTCTAAAAATATTTATAATAATATGTATATTATTAGTACTAGCAGGAGTAGGAGTTTTTGCAGCTATATTTTTTAGTGATAAATGGAATATGACAGAAGATGATTTAATAATAAAAATGCAAAACTCAGTTACATATGATAATGAAGGAAATGTTCTTCATGAAATTAGAGGCGAAGAAAATAGAAAAGTAATTCCATTATCTGAAATGGGAGAGTATATACCAAAAGCCTATGTGGCAATAGAAGACGAAAGATTTTATAAGCATAGTGGTATAGACTTATATAGAACAGCAGGAGCCATATTTACATATGTTACACATTTTGGAAAATCTTCATTTGGAGGCAGTACTATTACGCAACAATTAGTTAAAAACTTAATGGACGATGATGATGATAGTATCGCAAGAAAAATAAGAGAATGGTCAAGGGCGTATAAGGTAGAAAAAATGCTTTCTAAGAGTCAAATATTAGAACTATACCTAAATGAAATATTTGTTGGTGGACAAAATGTTTGTGGAGTAGAAAGTGGTGCTAAATATTATTTCGACAAATCAGCAAAAGAATTAAGTTTAGCAGAATCAGCTTTTATGGCTGGTATAAATGATTCACCAAATTATTATAATCCTTTTGGTGAAGAAGATAAAACAGATATTATAAAAGAAAAAACTAAGCTTGTACTTGGCAAAATGCTAGAAGTAAAAGACGAAAATGGAACTCCATTTATTACACAGGAAGAATATAATCAAGCTATAACAGAAGTCGATAAAGGATTGAAATTTAAACAAGGAGATTTTTCAGATCAAACAGATTTATCATTCCTAGAAGTAGAGGCAATACATCAAGTTGTAAATGACCTTATGGAAGAATATGGAATGGACAGAGAAGCTGCTGAAACTAGGGTATATAACAATGGCTATAAAATATATACTACCCAAGACAAAGACGTTCAAGAAAGAATGGAAGAAGAGTACAAAAAAGATAAATACATTAGGGATGCATCAAATAAAAAAGCAGAAAAAGGAGCACATACACAATCTGGCATGGTAATAATGGATCATAAAACAGGGCAAGTTGTAGGATGTGTAGGAGGCTTAGGAGAAGATTCAAAATCTTATGGACTAAATAGAGCAACATCGAGCGATGGAAGACAACCGGGTTCTGCAATTAAACCATTAGCAGCAGTGGCACCAGGACTAGAGCAAGGAACAATTACAGCATCTACTGTATATGATGACTCTGTAACAAGTTTTGCAGGTTTTAAGCCAGAAAACTCTACAGGTTATAAAGGATTAATAACTGTAAGAAAAGCAATAGCTAATTCATCTAATATTGTTAATATGAAGATACTTTCAAATGTGGGAGTAGGTAACGCAGTTGATTTCTTGAATGAAATTGGTATGACACAGCTAAACGAAGAAGATGAAGTATTAGTATTAGCACTAGGAGGCGTAACTCATGGAATATCTCCATTGCAGATGGCAGCAGGATATGCAATGATAGCACGTGGGGGCGAATATATAGAACCAACGTTTTATACGAAGGTAGAAGACGGAAATGGAAAATTAATATTAGAAGCAGAGCAAGAAACGAGAAGAGTAATGTCAGAAGGAAATGCATATATTCTATCTAGTATATTAACTTCTCCTGTTACAGAAGGAACAGCGTACTTATGTGATATTTCTGGAATGGATGTTGCAGCTAAAACAGGTACAACAAACGAGATGAAGGATAGATGGTTATGCGGATTTACTCCATATTATACGGCAGCGACATGGTTTGGGTATGACTTACCAGAAACTATTTATGTTCCAGGAATGAGCAACCCCGCAATGAATATTTGGTCAGCAATTATGAAAGATATACATGCAGATTTAGATTCAGCTAAGTTTGATAGACCAAATAATATTGTAAAAGCTAAAATATGCTTAGATTCTGGAAAAGCTGCAACAGATGAATGTACACATACATACACAGAAGAATTTGTATCTGGCACAGTTCCTGGAAAATGTGATGGACATAAAACAGTTGAAATATGTGCAGAAACAGGAAAGCTTGCAACAGAATATTGTCCAGAGAAAAAGAAAAAGACATATTTATCAACACCTGAAAAAGAAATAAATCCTAGTTGGAAGACTAATGCAGGAAATAAATATCAAGAAATAACCGAAACTTGCGATAAGCACAATGCAAAAACTATGGCAGCAGAAGTTGTAAATGTAGTAGGAAAAACCTTGTCAGAAGCCAAAAAATTACTTTCAGATTTTAATATAAAAGTTGTATATGCTACAGATTCTAGTAAGGCTGATGGAGTAGTATTAAAACAAAGTGTAGGAACAGGCGAAACTTTAACAAAAGGTGACAGCATAACTCTTACAGTTAATGAAATTGTAGAGCCAGAAGAACCAACAGAACCAGAAGAGCCTGTAACACCAGAAGAACCTTCAAACACAGTAGATAGTGGCAATACGAACGAAGCAACCAAACCAGACGGACCTGCTGATTCAGAAGATGATTAAAAAAGATAGTAGCAGTTCTAATATATGGAGAATAGCATATATTAGAATGCTACTTAAAATAGACAGGAGGAAGTAAATGCAAATAAAATTGTATAATACACTTACAAAACAAAAAGAAAACTTTGTTCCATTAAATGGAAAAGAAGTAAAAATATATTCATGTGGCCCAACAGTATATAGTTTTGCACATATAGGGAACTTTAGAACATACATATTTGTAGATAATTTAAGAAGAGTTTTAGAATATAATGGATATACTCTAAAACACGTAATGAATATAACGGACGTTGGACACTTAGAGTCAGATGCAGACGAAGGCGAAGACAAAATGGAAAAGGCAGCAAGAAAAGAAAAAAAAGATCCATATGAAATTGCTAAATTCTATTCAGAAGCTTTCTTTAAGGATATGGATAAACTACATATAGAAAGACCAGAGATAATAGCAAAAGCAACAGACCATATAAAAGATATGTTAGAGTTTGCAAAAGAAATTGTAAAAAATGGGTATGGCTATGAAACAAGCAAAGGAATATATTTTGATATATCTAAATTAGATAAATATCCAATATTATCAAATAGAAATGTAGATGATCAAATTGCAGGAGCAAGAGTAGATGTAGATCCAGAAAAAAGAAATCCATACGATTTTGCAATTTGGATTAAAGCACCAGAAAACCACATAATGAAATGGGATAGTCCTTGGGGAAAATCTTACCCAGGTTGGCACTTAGAATGTTCAGCAATGTCCAGAAAGTACTTGGGAGAAGAATTTGATATTCACACAGGAGGAGTTGACCACATACCAACTCATCATGAAAATGAGATAGCACAAAGTAAGGGAGCTTTTGGAAAAATTCCTGCGAAGATATGGATGCATGTTGAATTTTTGCAAGTAGATGGCGGTAAAATGTCTAAAAGTCTAGGTAATGTTTATACTTTAGAGGAACTATCTAAAAAAGGTATAGAACCATTAGCATATAAATTATTTTGCTATACAGCACATTATAGAACAAAATTAAACTTTACATTTGAAGGAGCAATGGCCTCAGAAAGAGCATTAAATAGACTAAGAGAAGCATATATAACTCATAAAAATGCAAAATCTACCGAAGTAGTAAAAGAAGATGAGTCATCAGAAAATAATTTGCAAAATAAAATAGATGAATATAAAAACAAATTTATACAAGCAATAAATGACGATTTAAATATACCATTAGCAATGGGAACTGTTTGGGAAGTAGCAAGAGAAAATAAAAAATCGAAAAAGTATGCAGAATTACTAGAAGAATTTGATAAAGTATTAGGCTTAGATTTATCTAATTCTGAGGAATATATAAAAGAACAACAAACTATTGTAATTCCAGACGAAATTAAACAATTAATAGAGAAAAGAAAAGAAGCAAGGATAAATAAAGATTGGGAATTATCTGATAAAATTAGGGATGAATTAAAATTAAAAGGATATAATGTTAAAGATACTAAAGAAGGTATGACAATTGAAAAGTTGTAATAATTGATATATAATAGATGAAATATTTATTCACTTTTTTAAAAAAATGGTAAGACAAATAGAAAATTACTATATATGAATTATACATAAAACTTGAAAGGAGCATAGAAGTGGAAGAAAAAAAGCTTTCGTTTTTGAAAAAAATAAAAACAAGTATTTTAAATTTTGATGGATATCAAGATTTAGCAGCAGAAAAAGTAGGGAGAACAATAGCATATATAGTAATACTTATGCTAATATTTGGACTAATAATATCACTACTATATACTTTTAAGTTTTATGAAATTACAAATAAAATTAAAGAATATATAGGAACTAATATTTCTAATATAACATATAAAGATTATAAATTAGAAATTGATACTAATGATGGACAAGCATTAACTGAAATTGATACGAATGAGATGATACCAATTAAAATTATAATCAATACAAAGGCTGAAAAGCAAGAACAAATTCAAGAAAGTATAGACAAAATTCAAAAAACAGAAAATGGAATATTATTCTTAAAAGATAAAGTAGTAGTAAAAACAGGAATGTCTTCAAATTTAATAGAGTATACGTATAAAACCATTTCAGAGAAGTATAATATAAATAAAATAGATAAAAACGAAGTACTAAGTATGCTATCAAATCAGCAAATTATTAAGTTTTTAATAACATTTTTCTTAACTGTTACATTATATATGTTTATAGTGTATGTATCAAGCGTATTAATAGATATATTCTTGCTAGCTATCCTAACATATATAGTTGCACGAATATCTGGATTAAGGCTTAAATACAGTGCAATTTATAATATTGCGACATATTCACTAACATTGCCGATTATATTAAATATTATATATTTTGTAGCAAATTTCCTTACAGGATTTACGATAAAATATTTTCAAATTATGTACACGGCAATTGCTTCAATATATATTATAACTGCAATACTTATGATTAAATCGGATGTTATAAAAAGGCAACTGGAATTAAATAGAATTATAGAAGAACAAGAACGCGTTAAACAAGAATTAAAAAGACAGGAAGAAGAAAATAAAGAGAAAGAAGAACAGAAGAGAAGAGAGGAAAAAGAAAGAAAAAAAGAAGAAAACGAAAAGAAAAAGCAAGAAAAAGGCAAACAAGAAGGCGGAATAGGTAAAGAGCCAGAAGGTGACAATGCCTAAGATTAAATAATAATAGTTATTAAAAAAAGACAAAAGGAAAGGACAAGCACATGGAAAAAAATCAAAAAAATAATGACCAAAATAATAAAAAGTTATATTTAACAATTACAATTGTAGTAGCAATATTAGCAATCCTTGCAATAGCAGCATATTTTATTATAATAAATACAAATTCGGAAAACGATGACAAAGAACTTTCATATACAGAATTAATAAAAGAAATAAACGAAGGTAATGTAGAAAAGGTAGAAATGACAGTAGGAAGTACTACAGCTAAAGTAAAATTAAAAGATATAGAAGAGGAAAAAAAGGTTATAATTCCAAGTACACAAGCATTTGTAGAGCTAATTCAACAAAAAGTGGAAGATGATATACAAATAGACTTATTACAAAAACCAACGAATGCATTTGTTTCAATTTCTTCAACATTATTCTCACTTTTACCAACTCTACTTTTAGTAGCTCTAATTGTGTTATTCTATAAAATGCAAGGATTAGGAGACAAAGGCAAAGTATATGACAGTGAAACTACAAAGTCAAAGATAAAATTTGATGATGTTGCAGGATTAGAAGAAGAAAAAAATGAGATGATTGAAATTGTAGATTTTCTAAAGAATCCAGAAAGATTTAATAAAATGGGAGCTAAAATTCCACGAGGAGTACTATTATGTGGGGAACCTGGTACAGGAAAAACTTTAATCGCAAAAGCAATTGCAGGTGAAGCAAATGTACCATTTATATCAATGAGTGGATCTGAATTTATAGAGATGTTTGCAGGACTTGGAGCTTCTAGAGTAAGAAAATTATTTGAAAAAGCAAAAAAGATATCACCTTGCATAATATTTATAGATGAAATTGATGCAATAGGCTCAAGAAGAAATAGTAGTGGTGGTGCTGAATCTGAGAATAACCAGACACTTAACCAGTTATTAGTTGAGATGGATGGATTTGACACAGATGAGACAATAATCGTTCTTGCAGCAACAAATAGACCAGAAATGCTAGATAAAGCATTGCTACGTCCAGGAAGATTTGATAGAAGGATTACAATAGGTCTTCCAGATATGAGAGGTAGAGAAGCAATACTAAGGATACATGCAAAATCTAAACAATTTGAAGAAGATGTGGATTTAAAAAGTGTTGCAGAAGATACAGCAGGATTTACTGGCGCAGAACTTGCCAATATCTTAAATGAAGCAGCAATAATTGCAACTATAAATAAACATGAAGCAATTACAAATGATGATATTGAAGAAGCTGTGAAGAAAGTTACAGTTGGACTAGAAAAACAAAGTAGAGTAATTTCAGAGAAGGACAAAAAACTTACAGCATATCATGAAGCGGGTCATGCAATAGTAAGTAGCAAGCTAGAAACTCAAAAAGGAATAAAAGAGGTATCTATTATCCCAAGAGGAGTTGCAGGTGGATATACAATGTATAAATCTGATGAGGATAAGTGCTATATATCAAGAACAGAAATGATAGAAAAGATGATTGCATTAATGGGAGGTAGAGCAGCAGAAAAAATAGTACTTAATGATATTTCTACAGGTGCAAGTAATGATATAGAAGTTGCAACAAATATTGCAAAAGATATGATTACAAAATATGGAATGAGTGAAAACTTAGGACCAATTTCTATTAATACAGAACAAGATCCATATGAGCTTCAACTATTAGGAGAGAAATTTGGAGATGCAATAGGTGCAGAGGTAAAAATACTTTTAGATGAAGCATATAAGGCTGCTCAACAATTAATTAGAGAAAATAGAGATAAATTAGATAGAGTTGCAGAAAGATTGCTTCAAAAAGAGGTTATTTCTGCAGATGAATTTAAAGCTTTAATAGAAGAGTAAATATTAAAAAATAGCTTGTAAAAGTTTCCATCATTTGTTTTAAGTTGTGGACCCTTTAGAAGCTATTTTTCAAACTTATTTATTAAGCAATAGTTAATATATTAAAAATTTGCAAGAATATGAAATGGAATGTGATTTGAGTATACTAATTCTTAAGAAATTTTTGGAGGGAATCTCAAACACTTTTGAGGGCGCTGCAAAAATTTCGTTAGAATTAGTGCGAAAATCAGCTTGACCGACATATTCGAGACAAATTTTTAATATATTAACTATTGCTATAAAAGAAATCAAAATAGCTTGTAAATGGCCCAAAACTCAAAACAAAAAAAGCTAAATAATCATTTAAAAAGATATTTATTCTTAATTGTTACATTGTTTAAATAATTCAAAATTCCAGCATCAGTTTTAAAATTAAACTTTAAAATGTAGCTGTATAACTCTTGAGTTTGACATTTAAACTTTTTATTAATTTCATTTATACCATATTTTCCATCGCCAATTATTGGAAAGCCAATATGTGCTAGATGTGCTCTAATTTGATGAGTCTTACCAGTATGAAGCTCTACATCTAATATGCTGTAATTCTCTTTTATATTTTTCTCTAAAAGAGTATATGAGGTTATAATTTTTACATAGCCCTTTTTAGGAATATCCGAAATATATACTAGAGACTTTTTGTTATCTTTAAACAAGTAAGCTGTAAGGGTTTGAGATGTCTTTACTGGGACTCCATATACTTTGGCTAAATAATGTTTTTCAATTTCTTTGTCTTTAAATTTTTTTAGTAAAATATTTAAACTTTCTTCATTTTTAGCAAATAAAACTAGTCCCATTGTATTTCTATCTAATCTATGACAAGGATAGATAGAAGAGTACTCTTCTTCTAAAAAGCTTGTGAGAGAGTTATTCCCAACTACTTCTATATTACATGGCTTATTTATTACTAAAATATTTTTATCTTCATAAATTTTTTCTAGATTTATTTCCTTAAACAATAAATCATCTATTATATAAATAGTAAGTACATCACCAGAATGTATGACAGTATCTTGGTTTATTTTTTCACCATTAATGCGTATGTCTTTTTTTCTAAATGCTTTATACAAAGTATTTTTGGTGAGTCCATTGAAATTATTATAAAGTATATCACTTATTTTTTTATTATTAAATTTATTTGATACAACTATTTCTCTCATTATTATATCTTCCTTATAATTTTTTGAATCTATATCATATTTTAGCAGAGATTAAATTTGTTATCAAGTTTTAATTTCTAAAACTTATTTTATTGTATAGGAAAATATATTCACAAAAAATTCACAAAAGTTCGGATGCAAACTAATTGACTTTTAAATAAAATAGCAGTATAATGAATACTTGCAACATGTATAATTGCCTTTATATTATTAAATGTAATTAATAACTAAATTAAGAAGGAGGAAATATGCTAAAAGTATTAAAAAATCTAAAAAAATCATGGGCATCGGTACTAATTATAGTTATCTTATTATGTGTTCAAGCGGCAACAGATTTAGCCCTTCCAGATTATACATCAAAAATTGTTAATGTGGGAATACAATATGGTGGAATAGAAGAATCAGTGCCAGAAGTTATTTCAGAAGACGAAATGGATAATTTATTAATTTTTACAAAAGGTGATGATTCTATTCTAGATAATTATGATTTAGTAGATGAGAATCCAACAAAATCACAAGAAAAAATTATTAAAAAATTCTTTAATGATGAATATGATATTAAGGAAAATAAAATTTATGTCTTAAAAGATTTAGATGAAGAACAAACAAATAACTTAGAAAAATTAATGTTAGAACCATTGGTAGAATATGTAACTGTGACAGATGAAGAAACATCAAGTCAAGTAAAAGAACAAATAATAAATCAAATGACAACACATATGGCTGCAGAAAGCTTTGAATATTCTAAAGAACAATTAGAAGCAATGAATTTAATTGATTTATTAAAACAAATGCCAGAAGAACAAAGAAGTTTAGTATTAAATCAATTTACCAGTTATTTATCACAAATGACTGACTCAATAAAAGAGCAAGCAGCAATTAGCAGTGTAAAAGAACTATATAGTAATTTAGGCATAGATACAAATAAGCTTCAAAATGATTACATATTAATGGCTGGTATGCAAATGTTAGGAATAGCACTAATTAGTATGATAAGTGCAGTTACAATTATGCTTCTATCATCAAGAGTTGCTGCAAAATTGGGAAAAACTTTAAGGGATAAAGTATTTAAGAAAGTTTTAAGTTTTTCAACAGCAGAACTACGAGAGTTTTCAACAGCGTCTCTTATAACACGTAGTACAAACGATATTCAGCAAATACAACAATTAATAGCAATATTGTTTAGGGTGGTTGTGTATGCACCAATCATTGGTATAGGAGGCTTTGTAAAAGTACTTACAACAAGTGATAATGCAATGGCATGGATTATTGGAGTAGCTATAATTGCAATCTTATTTGTAGTAGGAACATTATTTGTTGTTGCAATGCCTAAATTTAGAAAATTACAAGATTTAATTGATAAACTAAACCAAGTATCTAGAGAAATTTTAACAGGGCTTCCTGTAATTAGAGCATTTAATAAAGAAAAGAAAGAAGAATCAAGATTTGATGATTCAAATAAAATATTGATGAAAACAAATGTGTTTGTAAATAGAGCAATGTCAATGATGATGCCACTTTTAATGTTTATCATGAGTTCTATTACAGTTCTTATTGTGTGGGTTGGAGCTCACAATGTTGATAATGGAACATTACAAGTAGGTGATATGATGGCATTTATACAATATACAATGCAAATTGTTATGGCATTTTTAATGATTTCTATGATATCAATTATGCTTCCAAGAGCTCAAGTTTCTGCTAGACGTATTAATGAAGTTGTAGAAACAGAGCCAAGCATAAAGGATAAAGAAGAAACAAAAGAATTTGATCCGAATAAAAAAGGATTAGTAGAATTTAAGAATGTTTCATTTAGATATCCTGATGCAGACACAGAAATATTGGAGGACATCAATTTTACAGCAGAACCTGGAAAAACTACAGCATTAATTGGAAGTACTGGTAGCGGTAAATCTACAGTTGTAAATTTAATTCCAAGATTTTATGATGTTACAGGAGGAGAGCTTTTAGTTGATGGTGTAAATGTTAAAGATGTTTCTCAAAAATCTTTAAGAGATATAATAGGATTTGTGCCTCAAAAAGGAATTCTGTTCTCAGGAGATATAGAATCAAATATTAAATATGCAGATGATAATATGTCAGATGAACAAATGATAAAAGCAGCTCAAATAGCACAAGCGGAAGAATTTATAAATACAAAACCAGAAAAATATAAAGATCCGATAGCGCAAGGAGGAAGCAATGTATCTGGTGGACAAAAACAGCGTTTGTCAATCGCAAGAGCTATAGCAAAGGATCCAGAAATATTCATTTTTGATGACAGTTTCTCTGCATTAGATTTTAAAACAGATAGTAAATTGCGTGAAGCGTTAGCAGAAAAAACAGAAAACAAAACTGTTATTATAGTTGCACAGAGAATTAGCACTATTTTAAATGCAGATAAGATAATTGTCTTAGAAGAAGGAAAAATAGTAGGTGAAGGTACACATGAAGAATTATTACAAAATAACGAAACCTATAAGCAAATTGCTTTATCACAATTATCAGAAGAAGAATTAAATGGGAAAGGAGGAGAATAGATGCCAGGACCAATGGGAGGACCAATGCGAAAAGGTCAAGGAACAGTTGAAAAACCAAAAGATTTTAAAAAGACTACAAAAAAATTATTAGATTCATATTTATCAAAGTATAAAATCGGATTAATTGTAGTAATTATATTTGCAATAGGCAGTACGATTTTTACTATTGTAGGACCAAAAATATTAGGAAATGCTACAACAGAGATATTTAATGGAATAGTTAGTAAAATATCTGGCGGAAGCGGAATAGATTTTGGCAAAATAGCGCAAATAGCTATAATGCTTTTGGGATTGTATTTACTAAGTGCAATATTTTCCTTCGTACAAGGTTTTACAATGACAGGTATAGCACAAACATTGACTTATAGAATTCGTAACGATATTGCAGCAAAAATAAATAAATTGCCAATGAATTATTTTGATAAAAGAACTAATGGAGAGGTTTTATCCATTATTACAAATGATATTGATACATTAAGTATGAATCTAAATCAAGGTATAACGCAAATAATTACATCAATATGTACAATTATAGGAATACTGATTATGATGTTTTCAATTAGCTGGCAAATGACATTAATATCACTTATAATATTACCAATAGCTGCAATAATAGTAAAAGTTATTGTTGGAAGGTCACAAAAGTACTTTAGTAGACAACAAGAATATTTAGGACATGTAAATGGTCAAGTAGAGGAGATATATGGTGGACTTACTATAGTAAAAGCTTTTAATGCAGAAAACAAAGTTGTACATAATTTTGACAAAGCAAATGATGAATTGTATAAATCAGCTTGGAAATCGCAATTCTTGTCTGGACTTATGCATCCAGTAATGAACTTTATTTCTAATATAGGGTATGTAGGAGTTGCAGTAGCAGGAGGATACTTGGCAATAAATGGAACGATTACAGTTGGTAACATACAAAGTTTTATACAATATAATAAACAATTTACACAGCCAATAAACCAAATAGCTCAGATTTCAAGCATGCTACAATCAATGGTTGCAGCAGCAGAAAGAGTATTTGAATTCTTGGAAGAGCCAGAAGAAGCAGACACTAAAAAAGGAGAAATCAATATAAGTAAATTGGAAGGAAACGTAGAATTTGACCATGTAAAATTCGGATATAATCCAGATAAAATAATTATAAAAGATTTTAGTGCAAAAGTACATGAAGGTCAGAAGATTGCAATTGTTGGACCTACAGGAGCTGGAAAGACAACAATGGTAAAACTGCTTATGAGATTTTATGATGTTACAGATGGTGCAATTTTAGTAGATGGGCATAACATAAAAGACTTCGACAGAGGAGAGCTTCGTAAAATGTTTGGAATGGTACTTCAAGATACTTGGTTATTTGGAGGAACTGTAAAAGAAAATATAAAATACAGCAAAGAGGATGCAACTGATGACGAAGTAATAGAGGCAGCAAAAGCAGCACACGTGCATCATTATATAAAAACACTTCCAAATGGTTATAATTCATTAATTAATGAAGAATCTTCAAATATATCTGCTGGACAAAAACAATTACTTACAATAGCAAGAGTAATTTTGGCAGATCCAAAAATATTAATACTTGATGAAGCAACAAGTTCAATTGATACTAGAACAGAAATACAGATACAAGCAGCAATGGATAACTTAATGAAAGGAAGAACGAGCTTTGTAATAGCGCATAGACTATCAACAATAAAAAATGCTGACTTAATTTTAGTAATGAATCAAGGAGATATAGTAGAACAAGGAACGCATGAGGAGCTTCTTGCAAAAGGTGGATTCTATGCAGACTTATATAATAGCCAATTCGACGAAGAAGAAGAGTAAAAGTGCAATTGGGGACAGTCCCCAATTGCACTTTTTAAGCTTCTCCAGGTAAAAAGTAATCAACTACACCGTATACTAATGCGCCAACAATTGCAGCAATCCAAGATATAGTGTAACCTGCAACAAAATATTGTGTAACATATAAAACCACGGCTGCTAAAACAAATCCTACAAATCCTTTACCAAAAGCGCTTGCGTGTAAGCCTGTAAATTTAGTAATTAAATAATCTATAATTGTAAGAACTATTGCAGCAGCAGCGAGTGCCCATATATTACTAATACTAAAACCAGGTGTAAAGAAAGCAGTAATTGCAAGAACTATTGCAGCTGTAACAAGTCTACCAACAATTTGCCAAACTGTAGAAGTATTATTTTGTGTTTCTACTTGATTATTTTCCATAAATTAACCCTCCTTAAAAACCCATTTAAATAGATTATTATGGTTAAATATAATTAATATCAAAGATTATTTAAGGAAAACAAAAGATAAAACGGAAAGAAAACTAACAAAACGGAATAACATAAATAATCTTTGATATTAGTAATATTATTTGCAGAAAAAAATTTTTTATACAAGAATTTTGAATAAGTTTAATAAATTTGTAAAAAATAAAAATAAAAGATGAAGTTCGTAACATGTTATAATATACATTTTAAATTTTAAATCTTTTTTGGGAGGAAATATGTTAATTACATTTATAAGGTCAATACTCTTATACATAATTGTTTTAATTGTAATGAGATTAATGGGAAAGAGAGAAATAGGTCAATTGCAGCCATTTGAACTTGCAATATCAATAATGATAGCAGACCTAGCATCCACTCCTATGGCAGACGCAGGAATACCAATAACAAATGGAATAATTCCAATTTTAGCACTATTAGTTATGCACTTAGTAATATCAATGGTAAATATAAAAAGTATAAAGGCTAGAGCAATATTATGTGGAAAACCATCTATATTAATTTATAGAGGCAGAATAGATGAAAAAATGCTAAAAAAAGAAAGATTTACAGTAAATGAATTAGAAGAAAGATTAAGAGGAAACAATGTTGTAAATATTGGAGATGTAGAGTATGCAATACTGGAAACAAGTGGTCAAATAACAGTTATTCAAAAGCCAGAAAAGAAAAATGTTACGATGGAGGACTTAAAATTAAAACCCGAATATGAAGGAATGGCATATGATTTAGTAATGGACGGAAAGGTAATGTACGAGAATTTAAAAATACTAAAAAAAGACTACGATTGGTTAAAAAAACAAGTTGCAAAATTTGGAATTTTGCCAGAACAAGCTCTTATTGTAACAATTGATGGAAAGGGTAATTTTTTTTGCCAAGAAAAATTGCGCAAATAAGAAAGGTTTGCGTTAGCAAAAACAGAGCTTTCGACGCACACATGTGCATTTTGCTTCGCAAATATGCACTGCCCGAGGAAAGTGTGCAATTGGGGACTGTCCCCAATTGCACCGAAGAGTAAGGAGTGAATTTGTATCATGAAAAAAGAACTTACAATTTGTATAATTATAGTAGCTATAATTGTTATTACGAACATAATAACACAAAACTATACTAAAGAATGTGTAAATCAAATGAATCAAAAATTAGATGTTTTGAAAGAAGCTAGTTTATCAGAAAGTGTTAATGAGCAGGATATTATAAAACAAATAAATAGCGTAGAAGAAGAGTGGAATACTTTTCAAGAAAAATTGGCTTTTTATATAGAGCATGACGAATTAGAAAAGGTGGAAACTCAAATTTTTGCTATGAAAGGATTCTCGGAAATAAAAAAGTATGATGAATTAGTTCCAGAACTTGAAAGGTGTGTGTTTATATTGGACCACATTAAGGAAAAGACTACGTTAAATGTTAAAAATGTATTTTAAGATTTTTTCCTAAAATACTTGAAATGAAACTTATAATGTGATAAAATATTTAATGTTACAAAAAGAGAAACAAATGTAGGAAGGATTTGAAATATAATGGAGATAATAAGAAATATAGTTTTAGTTATATATGTTTTAGTTTGTATAGTTCTAATAGTACTTGCTACAATACAAGCAAAGGATACAAATGGAGCATCACAAACTGTTACAGGTGCAGCTGCAAATAATTTTTATGAGCAAAATAAAGGTAGAACAAAAGAAGGAAAGCTTAAGAGATATACTGTAATTTCTGGTGTATTATTTGTTGTACTTGCAATTGCATTATCAATATTATTTGTAATGTAGATATTTTATTATATAGAAATAGATTTTTGGGGACATATATAATTCTAAGTTTATATATGTCCCTCTATATATTGCAATAAAGGTTTATAGGTATAGCCATTGGAAAAAATCTAAATATATTATACAAGGAGATAAATTTTGAGCAAGAAACATATTCAAAAAATGCAAAAACGAGCTTTAAAAAATAAAGAAAAAGCAAGAAGAATAAAAAAAGAAATTATTCATAGAAGTAATAAAGTAAAGGAAAATAGTAAGATATTTGAGTTAGAAAAAGATACTATAGTAGGAGTTTATCAGAAAAGTAGAAATTTTGGTTTTGTTATACCAGATGATAAGAAACTTGGGTCAGATATATATATTCCAAAAAAATATGCGCTAAAGGCTAAAAACAATCAAAAGGTTTTAGTGCAAATTACTAAGTTGCCTAAAAAAGATAAAAGTGCCGAAGGTCAAATAATAGAAATAATAGGATATGTAGATCAAGCTGGTGTAGATATGTTATCTCTTGTTAAAGAATATGGCCTTCCATATGAATTTCCAGAGCCAGTTTTAAGAGAAGCTAAAAAAATAAATCAAGAAATAGATTTAAACGATTTGCCAAATAGAAGGGATTTAAGAGAAGAGGAAATTTTTACAATAGATGGTGAAGATGCAAAAGATTTAGACGATGCGGTGAATGTAAAAAAACTGGAAAATGGAAATTATTTACTAGGAGTACACATAGCAGATGTGAGTTTCTATGTTAAAGAAAATTCTTCACTGGATAAAGAAGCTGCTTTACGAGGTACTAGTGTATATATGTTAGACAGGGTTATACCAATGCTTCCAGTAGAATTATCAAATGGTATTTGTAGTTTAAATGCAAAAAAAGATAGATTTGCAATATCGGTAATGATGGAAATAAATCCTAAAGGACAAGTTGTATCATCAGATATTTTTAAGAGTGTAATTAAAGTAACTGAGAGAATGAATTATGCAGATGTACAAAAAATATTAGATAATTCTGATAGTAAAATAACAAAAAAATATAATAAGTATATAGAACATTTTAAACAAATGGAAGAATTAGCTAAAATTTTAAAAGCCAGACGAAATAAAGAAGGAAGCCTCAATCTAGACATTCCAGAGACTAAAATTGTTCTTGATGAAAGAGGAATAGCAGTAGATGTTAAAAAATATGAGATGTATTTTGCAAATGAAATTATAGAACAATTCATGCTAACTGCTAATGAAACAGTTGCAGAAAAATTTTATTGGTTAGAAGCACCATTTATATATAGAGTTCATGAAGCGCCAAATATAGAAAAAGTAGCAGAACTAAATAAATTTTTATTTAATCTTGGTTATAGAGTAAAATGTGGTAAGGAAGAGGTTCATCCAACTGCATTTGCAAATGTTTTGGAAAAAGTAAAAGGTAGGCCAGAAGAAAGAGTAGTATCAAATCTGATATTAAGAACTCTTAAAGTGGCAAGATATGAAAGTGAAAATAAAGGGCATTTTGGCATTGCTAGCAAATATTATTGTCATTTTACATCTCCAATTAGAAGATATCCAGACTTATTTATTCACAGAATAATATCAAAATATATTAGTGCAGGATATAACTTAGATGAAGAAAAAATAGAGAAATACGAAAAGCTCGCCACCAGATACGCAGAGAGTTCGTCAGAAAGAGAAAAAGTTGCTCAAAAAGTAGAACGAGAAAGTGTAGATATTAAAATGGCAGAATATATGGAAAATCATATTGGGGAAGAATATGATGGAATTATATCTAGCATAATGTCGTTTGGAGTATTTGTTGAACTTGAAAATACAGTTGAAGGAATGATAAGATTTGATAAGTTAGGAGATGAATATTTTATTTATGATGAAGATAGGAAGACTTTGTTAGGTGAGAAAACTAAAACAATGTATCATATAGGTGATAAAATAAGAATAAGGGTAATTAGGGCAGATAAGCAAACAAGACAAATTGATTTTGAAAAAGT
>CALXND010000016.1 GCA_944389655.1 uncultured Clostridia bacterium
AATACCTTATGAAATCGAAAAAATTTCTGCGTAAAAATTACACGATTTTGTGTCCAAAAACTTGACATAGCTCCAAGCATACCCAACAGGAACAGGAAGTTCAAGTACGTATAAACCAATGAGTTTAGCCCAAAGTGGAATGACAGATTATTATGAAGGAATGGTATATAACTACAACGGAACATTATCGTATAGAAATAGTAGTAATACAGGAGTAGGGAAAACAAGTTATAGAGAGCCAAGTTTAATAACAAATAATGCAAATGATGGATATACATGGAATGTAAGCGAATTAATAGGAGCTATATATGATGCAGAGCAAGCAAACTATAAAACAATACTAGGATTTAATAGTCCAAGTGAATATGGAACATACTTAGCAAATAGTTATAACAATATGGTAACATCAGTAGATACGTATGGAGGATTCTATGTAGGAAGATATGAAACAACAATGGCTGGAAGTGGAAGCAATGTAATAGTAGGAACAAAAGCAAATAGTACAGTAATGGCATCAAACAATTGGTATAAAATGCAGTTATATCAAGATAGTACAAGGTATGCATCAAATCCATATAATGGAACAAATAGTGTAGCAACAAGTATGATGTGGGGAAGCCAATGGGATACAATGCTAAACTTCATATTAGAAGGAAGCGATAAGGAGAAAGTAACAGCAGTAACAGGAAATCACACAGGAACACGATCTATAACAGGGCAGTTCGGCAGCGACATAATGAACAATATCTTCGACCTAAGCTCGAACGTAAGAGAGTGGACAACAGAGGCCTACGGCGCTACTTCTCGTACTTATCGTGGTGGCCATTACAGTGTAGATAATGTAAACCCAGCAAGCAAACGCGATAATAACAACCCTACTAGAACTAATAGCAATATCGGTTCGCGTCTCTCACTCTAGTACTATTTCAGATTATGTATTTTAAGGAATACATGCAGTAAAGTATTAGTAATAAAGAGATTTATTCCTTCCTTTATAAGGTAAAAAGGAAACAAAATGAAAATAGTATTAGTAAGGGTAAAACTGGATATACTATTTTCTTTAAAAAATAAAATATTTTAAATGCAAACAAAAGAGAGGGGGAAATTTTTTGAGAAACACAGATATGAAAAAAACAAATAATAGAGTTTTTATTATTTTATTAGTAATAATACTAATCGTAATAGGACTTATAGTATTTTTATCATTAAGAGATAAAGAAAATAAATTAGTAAGTGGAGAAGGTGAAACTACTTCAAATGAGGCGAGTGCTTATGTAGAAGAGGTAGAAGATGGCATAAAATTAAATAAAAGCACTAAATTAAATGAAGCAAAGGAAATAAATGGTTTACAAATTTCTAATATACAACTTACAACAGAAAGTGGAATGACTACACTACTTGCAGATGTAAAGAACAATACAGGTAGTGATACTAAAGCACAAACTATAGAGATTACATTAGTAAATGAAGATGGAAGTGAAATAGCAAAAGTTACAGGAATTTTAAATACAATGAAGGCTGGCGAATCTACACAGCTTAATATAGCAACGACATCAGATTATGTAAATGCATATGATTTTAAAGTGGCAATAAAATAGGAATGGTAAATAGAGTAGAAAAAATATACGATATACCAAAATATGTAAATAAATTGGAAAAAACTTGAAATAAAGCAGAAGGTATGGTATAATTAATATTGTAACAAATTATTTTTTTACATCGTCCATTTGGACAAGGAGGTATTACAACATGTGTAATTTTCGCAATTATCCAACACAGTACTATTGGGCTGAAGGCTACTTACGAGGCAAAGGAATTAATTCAACTCTTGCTGGGTATGAGTATCTAAAAATAGGCATTGTAAAATGCATGATCGATGATACTAAATCTTTAGATGATATTCTTACAACAATAGAAGCTCAAGCTTCTTTAATAGTAAGCAATAGATTAGTAAAGAAACATACATCAGTCGAACAGGCTTTGATTGAGGCAATTAAATCAATTCAAAAATACGATATTGAAAAGCCGACACCAGAGCCAGGGAAAGAGCAAAAAGAGCCAGTAGGTAAACAAATATGGAACTTCTTTGAGGAGGCTATAAAAGCCTATAGACAAGTTGGATAAAAGCAAAACCAGGGAAGATATTTTCTTCCCTGGTTTTGCTTGGTACAACAAGCATGTCTTTTATCTAATTGGTATGAGTCTATGGTGGTGGTAGATAGCAATAAGAAAAATATTATAAATGGGGTACTCTAAAAATAGAGTCCCCTATTTTGTCGTATATATAGAACTTTTATCATTCCAAGAAAAAACAATTTTTCTACATCATTAAATATTTTATAGATGAAAGAACTGTGTCAGTCAAAAGTATAAATAATAATATGTATGTAGTATAAATTTGTAACTTACTTGGAATTTTTGATAAAAGTAAGTTTAAATTCTTTTTAAAAAATGGATATACAAAATTAATAAATAAAATTGCAATAATACCCCAAGCAAATGAATAAAAAATACTAATTCTTCCATTTAAATTTAAAAACTCACTTGTGTAATCCCATAGTTTTAAGGAAAACATAGCATCCATAATATAGCTAACTGCATATTCAAATACCGAGAATATTAAAGCTGCATATATAAAAAGTTTTAAATTATGTTTCTTATATGTGCTAAAAAACATAATTAAAATTAAAGCTCCAAAACCATATATAGGACACAATGGTCCAAAAAGAAATCCCCTTTTTGTAAAATGACCAAGGGCATAAAAGCTAAAACAAGTTTCTAGCAACCAACCAACAACTGCAAAAATTAAAAAATATAAAAAATATATATAAATTCTAGGTAGCTTCTTATTTGATTGATTACTTTTCAAAATTAAGCTCTTTTTCTTTATTTCTGCATTTTCCGTCATAATTCAACATCCCTTCAAAATCTATTATATATAATATCAGATAATTAACAAAATGTAAATTAAAATTTTATTAATTTCTTGAAAAAAAAGCAGAATTCTCGTATAATATATAAGATAGATGCAATTATTAAAAAGAGGATGAAGGTGGAAAAATAATTACAATTTTGATGTTGTCGAACTTTTATTAAAATTTAATCAAAGTACACAGAGTATGACTAATAAATTTTAAACTAGTTTTAACTGTTCAAAATTTAACTCTTTTTCAACCAAATTTGTGCTTAGGAAGGAATGGGATTAATAATGAAGAAAGTAGAACTTTTAGCTCCAGCTGGTACATTTGAAAAAGCTAAAACAGCATTTATGTATGGAGCAGATGCAGTTTATTGTGGAACAGGAGCATTATCATTAAGAAGTAGAGCAGAAGTAAATAATGAAGATTTAGCAAAAACAATAAGATATGCTCATAGTATAGGGAAAAAAGTATATGCAGCAATAAACATATACGCTTGGGATGAATATTATGAAGAAATAAAAAAACAAGCAATAATGTTAAATGAACTAAAAGTGGATGGAATTATAGCATCGGATGGAGGAGTAATAGAAGTATTAAAGGAATATGCTCCAGATGTTGAAATACATATTAGTACACAAGCTAATACTGTAAGTTATCATTCTGCAAATTTTTGGTACAAAAATGGTGCTAAAAGAGTTATTTTAGGACGAGAAATGAATAAAGAACAGATAAGAAAGATAATGGAAAATAAACCACAAGGGTTGGAAGTAGAAATATTTGTACATGGCGCAATTTGTTTTGGTTATTCAGGAAGATGCTTTTTAAGTGATTTTTTAGCATCAAGAAGTGCAAACTTAGGTGATTGTGCACAAAGCTGTAGATGGGCATATAATGTATATGTAGAAGAACATAATAATCCGGGAAATTTAATGCCTGTAGAGTATGATGAAAAGGGCACATATATTTTTTCATCTAAAGATTTATGCTTAATTAAAGATATCCCAGAGATAATAGATATGGGTATAGATAGCTTAAAAATAGAGGGAAGATTAAAAACGGAATATTACTTAGCAAGTGTTGTAAACGCATATAGAAATGCGATTGATGATTATATAAATAATCCTAATGCTTATGATTATACAAAGTATTTAAATGAATTAGAAAAAACAAAGACTAGAGGATTAACTACATTCTATTTTGATGATAGAAATAATAAAGATTTTCAAGAATATGATGGAAAACAATACAATCCAGATTATGAATTTGGTGGAAAAGTAGTGGAGTATGATAAAGAAAAATCTATAATAGAAATTAGAAATAAATTAAAAGTTGGAGATACTTTGGAAATACTTATACCAAACAAAATAGAAGCATATAAATTCAAAATACAAGAATTATGGGATACAGAAACAGATGAAAAAGTAGAATTTGTAAATCCAGGAAAAGCTGGACAGACTATAAAAATGAATTTACCAATAGAATGCAAGGAAGGTTGGATTCTAAGAAGGAAAAAAGATTAACATTTTTTAAGAACAAAGCAACGAAGGTATCGCTACAACGAGAAAATATATGGCAGAATGATATTAATTCATTCTGCCTAAAATTTACCAAATGATTGCTAGAGTTCCTCTTTAAATTCATTGGACAATTTATTAATTGCCTTTGTTTCTATTCTAGAGACATATGAACGTGAAATTCCCATCATTTCAGCAATTTCATGTTGAGTTTTAGGTTTAGTACCATTAAGACCAAAACGGAGTTCTATAATACTTTTTTCCCTATCCTTTAAAACTTCTTTTATCTTTTGATATAATTTTTTGATTTTAAATTTTAAATCAACCTCATCTTCAATGCTCCTATCATCATTTTCCAATACTTCTTTAAGAGTAACAGTATTGTCATCTTTATCCTTTCCTATGGGATCTTCTAAATATACTTCACTATTTAACTTTTTAGTACTTCTTAAATGCATCAAAATCTCGTTATCTATACATCTAGCAACATATGTAGCAAGACGTACTCCTTTAGAGAGCTCAAAGCTATTAATTCCCTTTATTAATCCTATAGTGCCTATGGAAATAAGGTCTTCTTGTTCAGCTTTAGTACTATTATACTTTTTACATATATGTGCTACTAATCGTAAATTTCTTTCTATTAAAATGTTTCTAGCTTCTTCATCTCCAGTTTTCATTAGATCTAAATATTTTTTCTCATCTTCGGCAGATAAAGGCTCTGGAAATAGATTATTATTTGATATAAAACCAAGTAAAAATACAGCAGATTTTAAAAATTCAAAAAAACCTATAGCTCCCAAGCCACTACATAAAGCTGTAAACATAAATGCACCTCCGTTTTCCTCATACATCAATTATATGTGAAAAAAAAATAAAAGTGCATGACCGTGTAGGATTATATAAAAATCTTAAGCTAATTCCGAGCTAACCAATAACCCAAAAATTAATAATAAAATACAAAAAATACCTTCTAAATTAAACTTAATAGGACAATACAAAACTAGTACGCTTCCTAAGGTAAAACCAATAATTGAATAATAAGTTTGCATATAAAAATATTTTAATAAAGCTTTTATAATATATAAAAATATAATGGAGCCTATTAAAAGTCCAATTCCCATTGGTATTAGTACAGCAAAATTTAAACTAGCTATTGCTACTAAATAAGTTGAATATACACCTACACACATTAAAATTAGAGTATTGCTAATTCCTGGTACTACAACTCCAATGGACATAAGAAGACCAGATAAAATTAGAAAACTAGTAGAAAAGACATTAGCTTGCTCATTAAAACTCATTTTGTTTTCAATAATTACTAGAATATATCCTAATACAAATGAAACTACTGTATAAAATAAATAATGTAATTTAAATTTATGTTCAGAATTAACCTTTTTTATAAGAAGCGGAATACTACCAAGTATTAATCCTATAAAACAAAAGGAAACATAAGTTGGAAACTTTTCAAATAAAGTTTTTAAAATATTGCCAAATAAGAATATACCAAGTATACCACCACAAAAAATAGGAAAGAGATAATTAAAATTCTTTTTAAAATTTTTAAATAAACCAAATATAGAGTTTATTAATTTATCATATATGCCAAATATCACACAAAGAACACCACTACTAATACCAGGGAGTATTGCACCAGCTCCAAGTAAAATACCTATAAAAAAATCTTGAAATTTTTTCAAATTAATCACCTTATAATTATTATGCTAAAAAATGTGAAAAAATAATTGTATATATATGTTTTCTATGTTAAAATTATATTTATGATGAAGAAGAAAGGACATAAAAAATGTATGATAATAAAGAAACACAAATAAGTCTTAATTTAAACAATACAGCTAAAAAGGGAAAAAATTTAATGAAATTTGTAGATGATTATGTTTTAGTTGATATAGAAACTACTGGATTATCACCTACTAAAGACGAAATTATAGAAATAGGTGCAATAAAAGTACAAAACAACAAAATAATTGAAACATATAATGAACTTATAAATATTAACAGAAAATTACCATCATTTATTACAAAACTAACTGGAATAACAGATGATATGATAAAAAACGGAAGAATGCCAACATTAGTTTTAAAAGAATTTGTTGATTTTACACAAAACAATATAATAATTGGTCATAACGTTAACTTTGACTTAGGTTTTTTGATTAACAAATGTAGAAAATATTTAAATTATAATCTAGATAATGATTACATCGACACAATGTTTTTGGCTAGAAGATTGGTCCCAGACAGTATAAACTATAAACTAGGGACTCTTGCAAAATATTTTAATGTAAGCTATGAAGGAGCACATAGAGGACTAAAAGATGTACAAATAACATTTGAAGTATATAATAATTTAAGAAAAATCTAAAAAAATCCAACTCTTATCGAGCTGGATTTTTTTAAGGATGTCCAATTTCAGGACATCTTAATTTTTTTGCAAAAAAATGGAAAAATAAAAACAAAAAAAATTCACATAATAATATTGAAAAAAATAAAGGTGCGAATAACCATTTTTTTCAATAATAAAATAATGGAGGAATGAGAGAAGCTATGTTAAAAAGGATAATTAGTATTTTAATCATAATAGCAATAGCGCTTACTATATTTCAAATTAATGTAAAAGCAGCTTCTGTGCCACTAGGTTCAGTAGAAGTAAATGTGACTAAGGAAAATATAAAACCAGGAGAAGAAGTAACTGTAAATATTTTATTTGGAACACCTCTTGGAGCATATACATTTGATGTAGCATATGATAATAGTATTTTTGAATATGTAAAATCAGAAGGTGGAACAGAAAATGACAATGGAACAAGAGTAAGAGTTACTTATTATGATAGCACAGGAGGAACAAATCCTCGAGAAAGCATGTCTGTTACATTTAAAGCAAAAGCAGATTTGGAATCGACAAATCCAACAGACTTTTCAGTAACTGCGGAAGGACTTGCGAATTCAGATGCATCACAGACTTATGATGATATAACTAATCCGATTAAAAAATCTGTTACGGTAGAACCTAAATACGAAGATTATACAATTTCATTAAATTATACAGGAAAAATTAATCCAGAAACAGAAAAAGAAATGGAATTAATTACAGCATCTGCAATGGGAAGAAACTATGACCATGTTAAAATGCAGGTAGGAGTTACAAAAAAGCCATCAGATAGTGCAACTGTAAAATTACTTGCAACAGAAAGAACAAGAAAAGAAGTAGATTTAATTCAAGATGGCTGGGGAGAACCAGACGGATATGAATTGGGAGGAAAAGATGTAGAACAAATTTTAGATATACGAGGAGTATTTAGTGAAATAGGTGAATACACAATTAAGATTAGTTTAGTGGATAAAGACAATTCAGATGCTTTAATTGCCGAAAAAGAAATTAATATTGGAGTCGAAGAAAAACAAACATCAGATGGTAATACAGGAAACGAAAATAACGGAGTAGATGGGCAAGAAGATGAAGAAAGCAACGAGAATATTACAGGTGATACACAAAAGCCAAGTAATGATGAGACGCAAAATGTAAAAGATGAAGAACCAGAAACCTTGCCAAAAACAGGTATGACCAAATATGTTTATATAATTACAATATTTACTATACTTATATCAGTATATATAGTAATAAACAATATAAGAAAGAAATCTTAAAATAAATGCACAGTTATAGGCTTCTATGTTTTTTCATAGAAGCTTACATATTATAACTTAAAAAATAAGGACAAGAGCTATGATAAAAATTTTTTTGAAATTAATAATCATTTTCATAATATCTATAATAATTGGTAATATGGCATATGGAATCTATAGAGAATATAGTATTGGAGATAATCCAAATGGGAAGAATTTGGAGATTATAAATAATAACAATTTAATTGAAAATTACACCAGAGAAATTAATAAAATAGAAGAAATTCCAAATGAATATAAGGGATATAGTGTTATAGCAAAGTTAGATATACCAAAGATAAATTTAGAAACATATGTATTTGGAGAGTATAGTGAAGAGGCAATGTGGATATGCCCAAGTAAATATTATGGTCCTGACCCAAATGAAATAGGAAATTTATGTATAGCCGCTCACAATTATGATAAACCCAATATGTTTAATCATATAATCGAGCTACATGAAGGAGATTTGATTTTTCTTTCTGATAATAAGAACGGAGAAGAAAAATATATAGTATATGATATTTATAAATCAAATCCCAAAAATACTAAGGCATTATCTCAAGATACAAATGGCAATACCGATATTACCTTAATTACATGTAGTGATTACTCAAGCAAAAGGATTATTGTAAAAGCTAGAAAACAGATATAAAAGGAGGAAAATTTTGAAAAAAGATAAATCAAATGTCAATAAAATAATATTGTGGTTAACAATATTTATGATTCTTGTAATTATATTTATTTTATTATTTGCTTTGGTTAATAGAGCGGAAAAAGAAACAAAACTTAATAGACAAATGACTTTATCTGAAACCTTTCCTTCCAGCTATAAACCATATATAGATGAATTAAAGAAACAATATCCAAACTGGGAATTTAAAGCATTATATACAAATTTAGATTGGGAATATGTAATAAATAATGAGAATGTATTTGGTAAAAATTTAGTTCCTAAGTCATATAGTGATAATTGGAAAAATACAAAACCAGGAGAATATAATGTGGAAGTAGACAGTGGATGGGTAGATTCGTCTAGAACAGCAGTTGAATATGCCATGGATCCAAGAAACTTTTTAAACTATGTAAGAGTATTTCAATTTGAGGAACTATCTTATAATTCAAAAACAAGTACAAAAGAAGCAATTGAAAAAATTTTATATGGCACAGAATTTTACAATAGAATTGTTGAATACAAAACATCAAGTGGAAACAATGTGGTTACAGATAAAAAATATTCAGACCTTATATTAGGAGCAGCTAAAACATCACAAGTGAGTGGTCTTCATTTAGCATCAAGAATTAAGCAAGAGGTTGGACCATTTTTATCACATTCATCTATTAGTGGTACAGTAAGTGGATTTGAAGGATTATATAATTTTTACAATATAGGTGCAACAAGTTCGTCAGAACCGATGGGAGCTATAAAGAATGGTTTGCAATATGCAAAAGATGGAAAAGGCGCATCATCAGCTACTAAAAGCAAATATTTAATTCCGTGGAACACTAAAGAACGAGCAATAACTGGGGGTGCAATTTTTATAGGATCAAGCTATATAAATGTTGGGCAAGATACAATTTATTTACAAAAATTTCATGTATATGATACGAAAGATGACGAACTATTTTGGCATCAATATATGACCAATGTGCTTGCTCCATATAGTGAATCTAAGTTGATTTATAATGGATATTCAAATAGTGACCTTATAGATTCATCTATATCATTTGTAATTCCAATATATAATAATATGCCAGATTTACCTTGTACAAGCCCAGCAATTTCTGCAAGTGATTTTTCATCAGATAATACAAAAGTTTATGCAAATGTAGATACTACTTTAAACATAAGAAGTGGACCTAGCACATCGTATGAAGTTATTACTGGGGTACAAGCAGGAGAAATAATGACAAGAATATCTAAAGGAAAACAAAAGGGTGAACTATGGGATAGAGTAAAACTAAGCAATGGAATTGTAGGCTATGTGTTTCAAAATTATGTAGAAGAAGTTCCAGATGTAGAAGTTGAAAAAATACAATTGAGTTTAGATAAAACAACTATTAACAAAGGAGAAAAAATAAAGTTAAATGTAAATATTCTTCCACAAGATGCAGTAAATAAAAATTTAACGTTTTCATCAAGCAATTTAAATGTTGCTACAGTCAGTGCGGATGGGACTATTTTAGGTGTGGGTTCGGGTACTTCAACAATAACGGCAAAATCAAGTAACGGAGTAACGGCAAGCATTAAATTAAATGTATATTCTCCAGTAACAGATATTTTGTTAAACATAGATGAATTAGTGCTTCAAGAAGAAGAAAGATTCAAAATAAATGTAACCATACTACCAGATGATGCAGACAATAAAGAGGTTGAATTTAGTTCAGAAAACACAGATATAGCCATTGTAGATAATGATGGAAATGTAATAGGTAAAACTATTGGAGAAACTAATATAATAGTAAAATCTAAAAGTGAAAATATTTCTAAAACTATAACTGTTAAAGTAGTTAGAAAATTAGCAGATGGAGAAATAATTTTCGACGAAAGCTTGAATATTAGAGAAAATGAGATAAGTGGATTAGAAAATAAGAATAATACAGTAGATAAATTATTGCAGAAAATAAAAACAAATTATCAAATAGAGGTAATAAATAGTAATGGAGAAAAAATAGAAGGAAATAGTTTAATAGGAACAGGAACAATTATTAGAATTTTAGATAATACACAAACTGTAATGCAATATAATGTAGTAATGTACGGAGATGTAAATGGGGATGGGAAAATAAATAGTGTTGATTTATTGGTTTTGCAACGACACATATTAGAAATACAAAAGTTTAGTGGAGTATTTTTAGAAGCAGGAAATATAAGAAAAAATGGAAAGAATCCTAGTTCAATTGACTGTTTACTAATACAGAGACATATATTGGGATTAGAGGATATTAAGCAATAAAAATTTAAAACATATACAGTATTCAAGGATTACAATTCACATCAAATTATCTGTTTGCTTAAGCCAGAATTAATATATTCAAAATTTGTGAGAATATGGAATGGAATGTGATTTGAAGTTACTAATTCTTGAGAAATTTTTGAAGGGAATCTCGATTATATTGAGGGCGCTACAAAAATTTCTTTAGAATTAGTTCAAAAATCAGCATGACCGACATATTCGAGACAATATTTTTAATATATTAATTCTGGCTTATAGGTAAAACTATCTAAGGCTGTGAATAGTAACATCCGAACAATAAAATTTATGGTAATAATTCAAAATGAAATTAATTAAAATTATAAGTTTAGGAGAGAAATAAGATAATGAAAATAATCAAAAAAATATTATTTTTACTGTTTGTTACTCTATTGCTATTTGGGGTAACTAGTAAAGCAAAAGATAAAATAAATATAAATGTAGATAACAGAGTTATCCAAAAGAATCAAGAATTTAATATTACTATAGGACTAAAAAATGAGCAAATTGCTGCATATACTATATGGATATATTATGATAGCGAAATTCTGAACGTAAATCAAACAGATAATAATATAAATGTAGTAGGAAATAAAATTATTGCAACTGGAGTTTCGGAAACAGGAAAGAATTTTTCGGCGGATAATTTAGTAAATTTGAAGTTCATGGCAAAACAAGAAGGAAATACAATTGTATATGCCATTGGTGAATTTTATAAGGAAAATGGAAAAAAGGTTGATATACAATATAATCAATTGGAAATAATTGTAGGAAATGATGAAAAAGAACAAATAAGTGTAAAGGAGAATGTAAGTCAAAATTTAACAAAAGACAATGCTAATTTGGATATATTTAGATTAGATATAGAAGGAATAAATCCAGAATTTAATAATCAAATAACGGATTATTATATTACAGTGAAGGAAAGTGTAGACAATATTGAAGTAACAGCTATACCAGAAAATAATAATGCCAAGGTAGAAGTTATAGGAAATAATAATCTAAAAAGTGGTTTAAACATAATAAAGACTATAGTAACATCTGAGGATGGAAAAAATAAAAAAACATACAAAGTATATGTTACAAAAACAAATAATGAAGAGAATGCAAATGCAGATTTAGAGACACTTGCGGTAGAGTATAACAATATTTTTCCTGATTTTCAAAGCAATATTACAAATTACACTCTAGAGGTTGCAAATAATGTAGAAAATTTAAATATTTTGGCAATTCCAAATAATAAAAATGGAATTGTACAGGTAGAAGGAAATGAAAAAATAAATATTGGAAAAAATATGGTATATATAACTGTAACTGCACCAAATAAAGTGACAAAAAAGATATATAGTATAGTAGTTTATAGAAGAAATAGTGATGAAGAGGCAACATATAATAATAATCAAGAAAAATCTTTAAATGAGTCAAGTAGTACACTAAAAAGGATGAGCAGCGAAGGAAATTATGAACCCATAGAAAATGATGAAACTATAGATATGCACGAAGAAGAGCAAGAAAAACAAGAATTAGTTAACAAGAAAAATGAAGAGGTGGATAAAATTTTTGCTATTGCAGGCAGTATTATTTCTATATTAATCATGGGAATAGTAATTATACGAATATATAGAGGGAAAAAGTAAAAGTTACAGGATAATAGTCTTATTTTAAAGAGTTGCATGTTTAAAACCATTATCCTGTAAAAAATAAAAGAAGATTTTTTTTCATAGCTCTTTAAAAAAAATCCAATATGTAGTAAAATAGATAGTATATCGTAAATTTAAGGAGAAATTGATGAATAAAAAATGGGAAGTATATGAAACAGATGAGCAAAAAGTAAAGGGGCTTATATCAAAATATGACATTAATGAAATATTAGCAAAAATACTGGTAAATAAAGGTTTAACAGAAAAAGAAGATATAGATTTATTCGTAAATCCAACTAGAAAAGACTTTTATAATCCATTTTTAATGCCAGATATGGAAATTGCGGCTAATAGAATTCTAGAAGCAATAGAAAATAAAGAAAAAATAATGATATTTGGTGATTATGATGCTGATGGAATAACAAGTATAACAGTATTAAAATCTTACTTAGAAGAAAGAGGAATGCAAGTAGACTCATATATTCCAAATAGATTAAGTGAGGGGTATGGCCTTAACAAAAGCGCAATACAAAAAATTTTTGATAAAGGATTTAAACTAATACTAACAGTAGACTGTGGTATATCTGGAATTGAGGAAGTAAAATTTGCAAATTCATTAGGGATGGAAGTAGTAATAACAGATCATCATGAACCAGGAGATAGTTTGCCAGATGCTACAGCAGTAGTAGATGCAAAAAGAAAAGATAATAAATATCCATTTAATCAACTAGCGGGTGTTGGAGTAGTATTTAAATTAATACAAGCAATATCCATAAAACTAAATTTAGAAGAAAAAGAATATTTAAAATATTTAGATATTGTGTGTATTGGAACAATATCAGATATAGTTCCACTTATAGATGAAAACAGAGTTATAGCTAAGCTAGGACTAAAATTAATTGCACAAACAAAAAATGTTGGGCTTAAAGCTCTATTAGAAGTGACAGGATTCAAAAATATAGATTCAAATACCATTTCATTTGGGGTAGCACCTAGAATAAATGCTTGTGGGAGAATGGGAGATGCAGAAATTGCACTAAAACTATTTTTAAGTACGGATGAAAAAGAAGCAAAAAAATTAGCAGTTAAGTTAAACGAATACAATATTGAAAGACAAACAATAGAAAGAAATATATTTGAAGAAGCCAAGGAAACAATAGAAAAAAGCGAAAAAAACAAAGCATGTATAGTTGTAGGAAGTGAAAACTGGCATCATGGAATAATAGGAATAGTTGCATCAAAAGTAACAGAAATGTATTTTAAGCCATCAATATTAATTTGCTTTGATGGAGCAGAAGGAAAAGGCTCAGGAAGAAGCATTCCAGGTTTTGATTTACATGAAGCATTAATGAAATGTGGAAATAAGCTTGAAAAATTTGGTGGACATGCAATGGCAGTAGGAGTTACTGTAAATAGAGCAAATTTTGAAAAATTCAAACAAGACTTAGAAAAATATGCAATAGAAAAAAATATTGATAAAATAGTACCAGTAATAAATGTAGATGCAGAACTTACTCTAAAGAATATTAATATCGAAAATGTTAGAAGTTTAAAAATATTAGAGCCATATGGAGAAGCCAATAAAATGCCATTATTTTTGTTCAAAAATTTAAAAATAAATGCAATAAGGGCGTTATCCGAAGGAAAGCATCTTAAATTAACATTAAAAGACGATAACTTTATAGTAAATGCTATTGGTTTTAATATGGGAGAATTATCAGAAGAATACATGTTAGATGATAAAGTAGATATTGTGGGCAATTTAGACTTAAATGTATTTAATGGAAACGAAAGCGTACAAATTATATTAAAAGACATTAGAAAATCATATTAAAGGGGGAGTGTATATGTCAGAATATAAAGATGTAGGGATAGAAGATGTAATATCAGTGGTAAAAAAGAAAAAAGGAAAGCGTGACACAAAAATAATACAAAAAGCCTATGATTATGCTAAAGCAAAACATGGAGAGCAATTAAGAAAATCTGGAGAACCATATATAATTCATCCTGTGCAGGTGGCATATACGCTTGCAAATTTAGGAATGGACGATAATACCATTTGCGCAGCTCTATTACATGATGTATTAGAAGATACAGATACTACATATGAAGATATAGAAAAAGAATTCAATAGTGAAGTTGCGTATATGGTAGATGGTGTTACAAAACTTAGTAAATTGCAATATGCTAGTGTTGAAGAACAACAAGTAGAAAATTATAGAAAAATGTTCTTGGCAATGGGAAAAGATATCCGTGTTATATTAATTAAATTAGCAGATAGATTGCATAATATGAGAACATTAAAATTCTTATCAAGGGATAGGCAAATTGCAAATGCAAAAGAAACCATGGATTTGTATGCACCACTTGCCAATAGGCTTGGTGTATATTCAATAAAATGGGAATTAGAAGATTTATCTTTCAAATATTTGTACCCAGAAGAGTATAGAGAAATTGTTGAGGGAATAGATAAAAAAAGAGACGAAAGACTAAAGTTTATTGAACAAATAATGGATCAAATAAGAGCAGAACTAAAAAAGCAAAAAATAGATGCAGAAGTTACTGGAAGAGCAAAACATTTATATAGTATTTACAGAAAAATGAAAAGAGATAATGCAACACTTGACCAAATATATGACTTATTTGCATTAAGAATAATTGTAAATTCTGTAAAGGATTGTTATGCTTCACTAGGTGTAGTACACGACTTGTACAACCCCATGCCAGGAAGATTTAAAGACTACATTGCAGTACCAAAACCTAATATGTATCAATCATTACATACAACACTCATAGGACCAAAAGGAACACCGTTCGAGGTACAAATTCGTACATGGGATATGCACAGAGTTGCAGAATATGGTATAGCAGCTCACTGGGCATATAAAGAATCAAGCTTTTTAAGTGGAAAAAAAGCAAATGTAAAAGTAGAAGAAGACAAATTAGCATGGGTAAGAGAAACACTAGAATGGCAAAGCGAAATGCAAAATCCAGAAGAATTTATGGCAACGTTAAAAAAGGAACTATTTGAAGATGAAGTATATATATTTACGCCAAAGGGAGCAATAAAAGTACTGCCAAAAGGAGCGACACCAATAGATTTTGCTTATCAAATTCATGAACAAATTGGTCATCACATGGTAGGCTGCAAAATTAATAGCAAAATGATGCCAATAGTAACAAAACTAAATAATGGCGACATAGTAGAAATAATAACATCAGATCAATCCAAAGGACCTAGTAGAGATTGGCTAAAATATGTAAGAAGTTCAAGAGCAAGAAATAAAATTTTAGGCTGGTTTAAAAAGAATTTAAGAGAAGAAAATATAGAAAAAGGCAAAGACCTGATAGAAAAAGAAATTAAAAAAATAGGAATGAAACATGAAGAATTATTTAAACCAGAATTTGTAGCATCAGCATTAAATAGATATAAATATACATCAGTTGAAGATATGTATGCAAGCGTTGGATTTGGCTCAAATACAGCAGGAAAAATAATCTCAAGAATGCTAGAAGAATACAGAAAAGTACATAAAGAAGATGATATAGAAAAAACACTAGAAAAATTATCAAAAGAAAAAGTACATAAAGAAAAACCATCACAAAACGGAATAATAGTAAAAGGAATAGATAATTGTTTAGTAAAACTATCAAAATGTTGTAATCCAGTACCAGGAGATGATATAATAGGATATATTACAAGAGGGAGAGGAGTATCAGTACATAGAACAGATTGCGTAAATGCAAAAAATTTACTTAGTAGTGGAGAAAGAATAATAGATGTATATTGGAGTGATAGCAAAAAAACTGCATATAGTGTAGATGTAGAAATATATGCAAATGATAGAGGTGGCCTACTTGCAGATATAATCGCAGTACTTGGAAATAATAAATGCACAATAATGGCAGTATCATCAAAAGCAACAAAAGAAAAAATTGCAGTAACAGAGCTAACCATAGAAGTAGAAGACATAAACCAATTAAATCAAATATTAAAAGCACTTAGAAAAATAGATAGTGTTTACGAAGTAAAGAGAAAGAAACAATAAGAGTGCAATTGGGGACAGTCCCCAATTGCACGATTGACAGTAAGAAAGGAAATAAAATGATATTAAAAATACTTAAATTAAAATCCATAATAGCTGGAATAGAAACAAATTGCTATATTATAGTGGATGAAGATACAAAAGAAACTATTGTAATTGATCCAGGTGGAGAGATAGAAAAGATAATCAAAACATTGGAATTACTAGATGCAAAGGTTAAATATATATATTTAACACATTGCCATGCAGATCATATTGGAGAGGTTAGGAAACTAAAAGAGATGAAGGGCGGAAATATACTTATACATAAAGAAGATTATGATGGACTTAAAAATCCAGAAATAAATTTGACTGGCTTTATGACAGAAAAAGAAATTATTGTAGAAGCAGATTCAAGAGTAAATAATGAAGATGTAATTCATATCGGACAATTAGAATTTGAGGTTATTCATACACCAGGGCATACAAAAGGTGGAAGTTGTTTATATTGTGAAAAGGCAAAAATGCTATTTGCAGGAGATACAATTTTTAAAGGAACATGGGGCAGAACCGATATGCCGACTGGAAATTTTGAAGATGTAATAAAATCAATTACTAATAAAATCTTAGTATTACCAGATGATACAATCATATATCCAGGACATGGAAGTACTACGAGGGTGGTAGAAGAAGAGCCGATATATTATGGACTAAGTAGAGGAATAGATTAAAAAATGCGCAATTGAGGTCAGACCCCATATGCGCAAAAAATCTTATAACGCTTGACATTACTATGTTACAGGAATTAAGCAAATAGGGCCTGACCCCAATTGCGCAACGAGGAGGAATGAATATGAAAGTTGAACCAAGAACATTGCCAGGTTTTATGGAGCTGTTACCAAATGAGCAAATACAGTTTAATGCAATGGTTGATAAAATTAGAAAATCATATGAAAAGTTTGGCTTTTTGCCAATAGATACACCAATAATAGAAAATGCAGCTGTGTTACTTGCAAAAGCAGGAGGAGAAACAGAAAAGCAAATTTATCGATTTAATAAGGGAGAGAATGATTTAGCTTTAAGATTTGATTTGACTGTACCGCTTGCTAAATATGTAACTGAGTATTATAACGATATAACTTTTCCATTTAAGAGATATCAAATAGGAAAAGTATATAGAGGAGAAAGACCACAGAAAGGTAGATATAGAGAGTTTTACCAATGTGATATAGATATAATCGGTGAAGGAACCTTAAGTATCATAAATGATGCAGAAATGCCAAGTGTGATATACACAACAATAAAAGAATTAGGATTTAACGACTTTACAATAAGAATTAACAATAGAAAGATTTTGAATGGACTTTATATGGAGCTAGGACTAGAAGAAAAATCTGTAGATATTATGAGAATAATAGATAAAATAGACAAAATTGGAAAAGAAAATGTCGAAAAATGTTTGGAAGATTTAGAAGTAGAACCAGAAAAAATAGATAAAATAATGACGTTTATTGGGATAGAAGGAACTACAGATGAGAAAATTCAGAAACTTAAGGCTCTAAATTTTAAAAACGAGTTGTTTATCAAAGGAGTAGATGAGCTTTCAGAAGTAGTAAAGTATGTAAGATATTTTGGTGTTCCAGATGATAATTTCAAAGTTGATTTAACAATAGCAAGAGGTCTGGACTACTATACAGGAACAGTTTATGAAACATTTTTAAATGATTACAGAGAAGTTGGTAGTGTATGTTCTGGTGGAAGATATGATAATTTAACAGAATATTACTCAGATAGAAAAATGTCTGGAGTTGGAGTTTCAATAGGATTAACAAGATTATTTTATAAATTAAATGAATTAAATATAATTAGAGAAAAAGAAAAATCAATTGCTAAAGTATTAGTTGTTTCAATGACAACAAATATTAATAGAGCATTAGAAGTTGGTGCGATATTTAGAAATAATAATATTAATACAGATGTATATTCAGAGGACAAAAAAATTAAAGCAAAGTTTAAATATGCAGATAAACTAAGAATTCCATTTGTTGCTATAATAGGAGAAGATGAAGAAAAAAATGGTACAGTAAGCTTGAAAAATATGGAAACAGGAGAGCAAGAAGAGTTAAAAATAGAAGAAGCGGTGAAAAAATTGTGTAGTTAATAAATAAAATTTTATAATTTAAAATCAAGGTATATATTTTTAATTATACTTTGATTTTTTTTATTGTATGGGCAAAATCGTTAAAAACATCTAAAATACTATTGAATTTGATATTTAAATAAAGTTTTTGTTATATATTCATATAAGACTGAATATATTTATATATAGTAGACTTGTACATTACAAAAATATAAAAAATGGAGGAAAACATGATAAATTTAGCGGTTATAGAACTAAAAGATATTATTAAATATCTAGTTAAATTGACTATTTTAATAGTATGTGTAGTAATGCTTACTAAATATTTTTCTGGCTTTAAAACAAAACTTAATATAGACAAAAGTTCATTTTTATCATGTTTAGATGCAGTAATCCCAAGCATAAAAAATGTAAATAAAAAAGAAGAGTCTATAACGGGGCAAACTAATAAAGGTATAGATCCTTTAAAAATGGCTTTGAGTGTAGAGTTAAGTATGATAGATAGTGTAGAAGCAAATGGCGAAGAAACAAATACTATACAAAATGACATAAAAGAAGACGACGTAACAAAAGAGGCAGAAGAAGATACTGTAGTAGAAGCAAAGACAGGACTAAAAACAGAAGTAGAACCTAATGATGTGCCAGAAAAATATACGAGTGAATATAACGGAGTAAAAATAAGAAATGAAACAGATAATATAAAATTAACTAAAGAGATGCTTGAGCCAAATGTAGATGTTAATACTAAGAATATTTTAATATACCATACTCACACATGTGAAAGTTATACACCAACAAAAGAAAACACATATAAAGCATCTGGAAATTTTAGAACTAAAGACCTAAATTATTCTGTTGCTAGAGTAGGAACAGAACTAGAAAAGTATTTAAAACACTATGGGTATAATGTTATACACGATACTACTATTTATGATTCATCCTATAGTGAATCATATGATAGATCTCTAAAAGGGGTTGCAAAACTTTTAGAAAAAAATAAAAATACAGATATTTTATTTGATATACATAGGGATGCTATAGGAGATAGTTCATATGCACCTACCGTCAAAATAGGTGATGAGGAAGCGGCGCAAATGATGTTTGTAATAGGAAGTAATGGCGGAGGAAGTGAGCATGATAATTGGAATGAAAATCTAAAACTTGCAATAAAGATTCAAGAAAAAGCAAATGAACTTTATCCAGGACTATTTAAACCAATTATTCTAAGAGATAGTAGGTATAACCAACAACTAGCAAAAGGTGCTAGTATTATAGAGGTTGGGGCAACAGGCAACACACTGGAACAATGTTTAACAAGTATGAAATACTTATCAAAAGTATTAAGTGAGTGTTTGAAATAGTGACTTAAATTTAATAGTAACCAAAAATTAACAAAAATTTAAAAAACTACTTGCTAAAAAAGTGCTTGTATAATATCATATAAGTATAAGATTATAAAACAAAGGAGGAAAAATATGGGGAACTTAAAAATAGATTTAAAAAATGCAAGAGTGTTTGAAAAAAACATCACGAAATATGCAAAACAAGTTAAAGAAATACATAATAAATTGCACGAAAAATCAAATGACAAAAAAGAATTTTGCCGGCTGGCTAAATTTACCAGAAAAATATGACAAAAAAGAATTTGAAAAAATAAAAAAAGCAGCAAAAAAAATTCAATCAGATTCAGATGTACTTATTGTAATAGGAATAGGTGGATCATATTTAGGAGCAAGAGCTGTAATCGAATCTTTAACAAGCACATTTTATAATATGCAAAGTAAAGAAACAAGAAAAACACCTCAAATCTTGTATGTAGGAAACAATTTAAGTCCCAATTATATAAATGATGTAATCGACTATATTGCAGATAAAGACATCTCAATAAATGTAATATCTAAATCAGGAACTACCACGGAACCTGCAATTGCCTTTAGAATATTTAGAGAAATAATGGAAAATAAATATAGCCTAAAAGAAGCAAAGAAAAGAATTTATGTAACAACGGATGCAAGAAAAGGTGCATTAAAAGAAATGGCAAAAAACGAAAAATATACAACATTTGTTATACCAAATGACATAGGTGGGAGATATTCCGTATTAACTGCTGTTGGCCTTCTTCCAATAGCAACAGCAGGGATAGATATAGATAGTTTAATGGAGGGAGCAAGACTTGCTCAGGATAGATATAATGACGAAAACTTAAAATATAATGAGTGCTATCAATATGCAGTATTAAGAAACTTATTATATCAAAAAGAAAAAACTACAGAAATATTAGTAACATATGAACCAAAAATGCACTATTTTATAGAGTGGTGGAAACAGCTATTTGCAGAGAGTGAAGGAAAAGAGCAAAAAGGAATATTTCCAACAGGAGCAGAATTTACTACAGACTTACATTCGATTGGACAATATATACAAGAAGGTAGAAGAAACTTATTTGAAACAGTTATTAATATCGAAAATTCAAATACAGATATACAATTAAAACTAGAAGAAGATGATTTAGACAATTTAAATTATCTAGAAGGCAAAACACTAAGCTATGTAAACAAAAAGGCGATGGAGGGAACAATCAAAGCTCATACAGATGGAGATGTACCAAATATAATTATAAACATAGATAAATTAGACGCAAATAGTATGGGACAATTAATTTATTTCTTTGAACTTGCTTGTGCAATGTCAGGTGAAATATTAGGAATTAATCCATTTAATCAACCAGGTGTAGAAAAATATAAAACGAACATGTTTAAATTACTTGGAAAACCAGGCTATGAAAAATAAGGGAAAATTGTTACTATTCATAGACTTAGGAAATTTTCACTATAAGGCAGAGCTTGATATATTAAAAATGTGCAAACGAATATATCAGCCAAGCTTCTAGCTTAATTAAACAGATAATTAGCCGTGAAACTAATGAGAAAATCCAAAAAAGATATTGACATAATAAAAACAAAAATGTATAATAATAACATCTTAAAAAGAAAAGACTAAAATGAGACAAAGTAAAATAAAGGTTGTTTGCAGAGAGGAATGGACGATGGCTGAAATCCATTCTAAATAAACGTATTTGAAAAACTACCTCATTGTTTCTAGCAAAACTAGACGTGTCGCTTGCGTTAAAAGTAAATTAAGTAAAAATAAAGGGTGGAACCGTGTTATAAAGCACCCCTCTAGCAACTTATATACATTGCTAGAGGGGTGTATTTTATACTTTTGCGCAAATGGGGTCTGACCCCAATCGCGCAAAAAAGCTTATAACACTTGATACTACTATGTTACAATAATTAAGCAAATAGAAAGGAAGTTGATAGTATGAAAATTACATTAAAAGATGGTTCTGTAAAAGAAGTAAATAAAGGAACTAGTGTATTAAACTTAGCAAAGGAAATAAGTGAAGGTTTAGCAAGAATGGCAACTTGTGCAAAAGTTAATGGAAAGATAAAAGATTTAAGATATGAAATTAATGAAGATTCAGAAGTTGAAATATTAACTTTTGAAAATAGCGAAGATGGAAAAGAGGCTTATTGGCATACAACAGCCCATATAATGGCTCAAGCGATAAAAAGAATATATGGAAATGACATTAAATTAACAATAGGACCAGCGATAGACAAAGGATTTTATTATGATTTTGATGTTAAGGAAAATATATCATCAGATGATTTTGAAAAAATAGAAGCAGAAATGAAAAAAATAATAAAAGAAGATTTACCAATTGAAAGATATTCTCTTTCAAGAGATGAAGCCATAAAATCTATGAAAGAAAAAGGAGAGGACTATAAAGTAGAATTAATAGAAGAACTGCCAGAAGGAGAAGAAATTTCTTTTTACAAACAAGGGGAATTTACGGACTTATGTGCAGGACCACATCTAATGAGTACGGGAAAAGTAAAAGCTATAAAAATACTTTCTTCATCAGGTGCTTATTGGAGAGGAGATGAACACAATAAAATGCTTCAAAGGTTTTATGGAATATCATATCCAAAAGCAAGTCAACTTGAGGAATATTTAAATATGTTAGAAGAAGCCAAAAAACGTGATCATAAAAAATTAGGAAAAGAATTAGAACTATTTATGATTGCACCAGAAGGACCAGGATTTCCATTTTTCTTACCAAAAGGAATGGTACTAAGAAATGTATTAGAGGACTTTTGGAGAGATATTCACAGAAAAAACGGATATGTAGAAATTAAAACTCCAATGATTCTAAACGAGGAATTATGGCATAGATCAGGACATTGGGACCACTACAAAGAAAATATGTACACAACAAAAATAGACGGAGTAGATTTTGGTATAAAACCAATGAATTGCCCAGGAGGAATGCTTGTATATAAAAGCAAAATGCATTCGTATAAAGATTTACCAATAAGAGCAGGAGAACTAGGATTAGTTCATAGACATGAAAAATCTGGAGAATTAAATGGATTATTTAGAGTAAGATGTTTTACACAAGATGATGCTCATATATTCTGCTTGCCAAATCAAATAGAGGAAGAGATTTCTAGAATAATAAAACTTGTAGATGAAGTATATAGTATATTTGGATTTGAATATACACTAGAATTATCTACAAGACCAGAAGATTCTATGGGATCTGATGAACAATGGGAGATGGCTGAGGGAGCATTAAAGAAAGTTCTTAAAGATTTAAATATGCCATATGAATTAAATGAAGGAGACGGAGCATTCTATGGACCAAAGATAGATTTTCACATTAAAGATTCTTTAGGACGTGAATGGCAATGTGGTACAATACAACTAGATTTTCAAATGCCAGAAAGATTTGATTTAACATATGTTGGAGAAGATGGTGAAAAACATAGACCAGTTATGCTTCATAGAGTTATATTTGGAAGTATAGAAAGATTTATAGGAGTATTAATCGAAAATTATGCAGGAGCATTTCCAACATGGCTTGCACCAGTACAAGTAAAAATTCTTCCAATTTCTGATGCACATGTAGAATATGCAAATGAAGTAAAAGAAAAATTAGAGGATGTTGGTGTAAGAGTAGAAGTAGATAATAGAAATGAAAAGATAGGATACAAAATAAGAGAAGCCCAACTACAAAAAGTGCCATATATGTTAGTTTTAGGAGATAAAGAAAAGCAAGCTGGTACTGTAGGAGTACGTTCAAGAAAAGATGGCGATATTGGAGCTATGGAATTAGATGAATTCATAGCAAAAATAATAGAAGAAATAGATACATTCGCAAAATAATTTATACTAATTGGAACAAAAGAAAATATATAGCTTTAAATTAATTTATGTAAAGAAAAACTGCCAATGGAGACTGTCCCCATTGGCAGAAATTTGCTGTTCATAGTAAAATGTGGTATAATATACTATGTAAACTATTTATAAAAACTTTGTATTTACAGGAGGAGAAAAATGAAGATTTTAACAACAATGGAAGAAATTGCAGAAGTGATTTATACATCAAAGTCACTAGAGGTAATGCAAGAGCGGCATATAAAACTGTTTGAAAGCAAAAAGAATTTGGCAGATACTCTTATTGTTGGCAAGCTACGTGAGTATGTTCAGATGACAAAGAAGAATGGGCTTGAAAATCTAGCACGTAAGCTTAAAGGCTACGAAAAATTTATGAAGAATTCATTTGATGAAATGGGGATAGAGACAGAAATGTCTTTTAGAACTAAGGACTACGTGGGATTCCTAAAAAAAGCAATTTTATACTTGCAGAAGGGGAAGCCACTTGGGAGGTTAATGGACATCCACGGTTTTCGTTGGATTATAGGAACACAGGCAGAAGATGACGAATTAAGTCACAACCTTTGTGACTTAGCAGTCAATATGTCACTATTGTATCTTACAAGTCATGGCTGGATTCTAATGGAGGCAGAGCCACCAATAGAAACAGAATTTAATCCAGATGATCATCCGGATATTTATATTAATTCAAAGAATCTAATCTTTAGAGTCTTTGAAAATAATATAAAGGACTATCTAAGATGTATAAAGTCGAATGGATATCAGCGGACGCACTTTTATATTAAAAGTCCAGAAGGACTTTTAGTTGAGGGGCAATTCGGAACAAGAGCTATGAACGAAAGGGCAGAACATGGCTCTAGTGAAAATCATTTCGACTATAAGGACGAACGATACAAAGATGTTGGATTGGTGATTGATCCATTCAAAATAACTTCAGCAAAATTTAAAATTGACGAAGATGGAATAATCACAGATCCAGAAGGAATTATCGAATCGATTATAATGAAGATTTGATAAAGAAGTTCAATCACCTAGGGAGATTTTCCTAGGTGATTGTTTGTTACAAAATAACATTACTAATTGTTTTTAAAAAAATGTTAAGATATATAGAATAATATAAAAAAGTATGATATAATATTCACTGTAAAAAATAACAGGAGGCAAATATGGCTAAATCTACAAAAGAAACAGAAAAAACATTCGAAAAAAATTTAAAGTATTTAGGTTTAAATTTAGATAAATTACCAACATTTATAAAAAAATACGAAAGTTTAAACTTTAGACCTATTAAATCTTATGATGATACTACTTATAAAGTGTATAAATACGTTAACATTAAAAACATTCAAATATTAATTACACCATCAGATAGACTTACAGAAATAAAAGAAAGATATAAGTTAGCAAGTCCACTATTTGAATATCTAGAACCTAAAAAAGAAGAAAACATCGAAAAATTTGCAAATTTCATAAAAATTGTATCTACCATGAATAAAGACAGAATTGAAGAAATTGAAAAAGAACAAGAACTTTTAAATGAAAAAATTCCATACGAAGTAAAATATTCTAACAATTATATTTGGCAGCTATATTATTCAGATTATGCCAAAAAGTACTTTATGTTAGTGCCACTTAATGAACAAGATAATAATGCATTCTTTTATTTACTAAAAGAACAAATAGCAAATGTTAGGTCTAGAAAGGGAAAATTTATTTTTGTTCCAATAAGTCATATGGAATATTCTGGTACATTCTTAAGTAAATCTGAGATAGAGGATTTAGAAAATTATTTATGGTATTTTACAAAAGAATGGCCTAATATATACGAAGTATATGATAAACAAGATAATATGTTTATAAAAATAGTAGGAAAGACAAATATCTATGAAAAGATAAAAACTACTTATAGTATAGATTTAACAACTAAAGATGAGGCTATTAAGTTTTATAAACTGCTAAAGGCGATGTTTATATTGGCTACAGGAGCAAAAGGTGAATATAATTTTATAACTAGAATTAATAAGAATGGAGAAATAGAGTTTTGGCATAAAGAAACAAAAATGCAGTATAGTACACTCTCAGATTATATAAAACTGGAATACTTAGACAAAATAGACAGACTAAAACTGGAAGAAAAAGAAAATAAAGAGATAAAAAGAAGGACTATTAAATTTAAATCTGTAATTGAAGAATTAAATCAAGAATATCTAATAAGGCAGAAACAAATTGCCACATTTTTAGAATGCAAGAAAACATTTTTTGGCAGAGTAAAATATTTTTTTAAGAAAAAGAAAAATAGTAATGAAAATACACAAATAACAATATCAAAAAAAAGTAAAGAAAAAACTAACAATGATGAAGACTCAACAATAAGTGAACTATATAAACTAAAACAAAACTATACTATAGAAGATTTGATAGAAATATGTACCAAATTAGAAGAAATAACACGAAAAAATTTAAATTTAAATTTGGATATAAAAGCTTTAGAGGCCAAACAAGAAATACTTAATAAAAAGATTGAAAATGCAGATATATATTTAAAGGAAATAGATAAACATAAAAAAAGTATTTTTGATTTTTGGAGATTTACAAGTAAAGATGAAGTTCAGACTTTAAATGAAGCTGAGAAAGATAATGAGCATGAAAAAACAAAAATGAGCAAATATTTTGACTATGAAACAGACTTGGAAGACCTTGGAAAATTAGTTGATGAAATGCAAAGAAGAAAATTATCCAAAAGTGAAACTGATGCAATATTTGCCATAAAGCAAATACCAGAATCATTTAGAGAAATAGATAGTGAAAAAGACACTGACTTGGAAGTCTATGTGGAGAAAAAAGTAGATGATATAGTATCTAAAAAGAACAAAAAGAAAACATCTTTGGAAAAGGATTTAGCAAACTTAAAGAAGGAGTATAAACAAAAAGAAGCAGAACTAAACAATAAAGATTTTGACATTTTTGGATCATTAATCCAGGATAAAACAAAGGAAAAAGAAATAAACAATATTAAACATAGAGAAGTAGAAAAAAATAAATTTCAGATACTAAATATTAATTTAGACACAGATATAAAAATGTATTCAGAATGCATAGAAAATAATTTGAAGCTTGTGAAAGAGTCATTAAATAGAATAAAAAGTCCATATAATATGAACATTTATTGCACAACAAATAATAAATATATTAAGGGAATTAACATTTGTAATATAAATCCCCAAAATATTATAGAAAAAGAAATAAGTAAAAAGAAATCAAAGATTGTGCTATGTAGAATCAACTTAAAAGAAAACATGCCAGCAATATTCTATAGCAATATAATATTTTATGATAATATAAATAGAACTCTGCCAGTTGGGATGAATTTATCGACAGACATATTAATAGATACTTCAAAAATAAAACTTGAATTCAATGAAGAAAGGACATTTTACATAAACTACAAGATAAATGAATATGAAAAAAATACAAAAGAAATAAAAGTTTATGAATATTCTGCGGAACTATAATAATTTCATATCCCTAAAGTGCCAGAAACAAAAGTAAAAAATAAAGGAATAATTTTAAGTAAAAAAGGAAAAAATAGTATCAATATAAGTAGAAAGAGGGAGATATTATCAAAAATAGTATTGGAGATTTAAAAAATGCAATTGAAGATTTTAAAGGAAAAGATATAACAGTAAAACAAGAAGGTTTTATCAAGTTAAAATTACAAATAACAAATCTATTATATAATATTCAAGGCGATATATTAAAATTATATGATAACAAATAACAAATTTATATAAGCCTGAATACAAATCAAATATATGATTGGCTTTATGAAAAAAATACAATTACTATATATTTAGATAATGATATTATTTTAAATATTGAAAAATAATATAAAAATTCTTAATATAAAAATTCTGTTGTAGAAAAATTTCTATAACAGAATTTTTTGGATTTTAATAAGTACCAACTAACAATACA
>CALXND010000017.1 GCA_944389655.1 uncultured Clostridia bacterium
GGAGCCAATAAGCAGAATCGAACTGCTGACCTACGGGTTACGAATCCGTTGCTCTACCAACTGAGCTATATTGGCAATTTTAAAATAAAAAACTATATTAAAAATGTAGTACAAAAGATATTATAAGTTATTTAAACTAATTTGTCAATGTGCAAATGGTGTCTGTCCCCATTTGCGCAATACTATTCATATTTCTAATATTTTCTAATAAAAATTTAATATGTAAAAACTTAAAAATAAGGAGAAATTTATGTTTGACTGCCATTATGATTTATTAACATATATACTAATGAAAAAAGGAGAAAAAGAATTCTTAAAAAAATATTGCGATAAAGTATATAATAAAAAAAATATAACAGGTGGAATCTTTAATCTTTTTTATATGTCAGAAATAGAAATGAAGGAAGAAATAGGAATAAATAAAGAGCAAATAAATGTAATTCAAAATCTAAAAGAGATAAAGCAATATATTGAATATAATAACCTTTTATCTAAAAAAATAAATTACATTTTTGGAATTGAAGGGTTAGATTATCTAGAAAATATAGATGATATTGACATTTTATATTCACTTGGATTAAGATCTACCAATCTAGTGTGGAATAATAAAAACAAGTTTGGAGGAGGAATTAAAGCGGATAGTCAAACTGGTTTAACAAAACTAGGAGAAAAGCTAATAAAAAAATTAGTGCAAAAGAAGATAGCAATTGACTTATCACATGCAAATGAGACTACATTTTGGGATATTATACATTTATGTAAAAAGTTGAAAGTAGAAGGAAAAAATCCTATAGTGTTTGCATCCCATTCAAACGCAAAGACCATTTGCAATGTTCCTCGAAACCTAACAGATGAGCAAATATTAGCAATAAGAGATTTAGGAGGAGTAGTAGGAGTTGTATCAATAAAAAAGTTTTGCATTGATACAAATGATGTTTGCAATAAAAATATTAATTTTGAACGAAAATACATTGATAATATTAATTATATAAGAGATTTACTAGGAGGAATTGATAATATAGCGGTAGCGACAGATGATATGAGCTATTATTATATTGAGCCTGAATATTATCAAAATGCTAATATATATTTACACAGTGAAGTGAAAGAAGAATTAAAAAATGCATTAATAAATAATAATTATAAATGTCATGAAATAAAACAAATATTATCAACTAATTTTGAGAGAAAAATATTAAGTAGGGTTACTGCTTAATGGTGTTTACTTTACTGTTTTGATGAAATCTTAATAAAATGTATATTTTATTAAGATTTTAAAGTGTTTCACATTTAAAATCATTTTCCGGTAATAAGTAGACTATAAAAATATAATTATAGGTACACTTTTAATAAAATATGTGATAAAATATATATGTTTTTAATGGAATGTGTGAAAAAGTTCACATTTTAAATTGATTCATGAAAGGATTGTGATAAATAATGTTAAAAGAAAAACTTTTAGAGGATTTAAAAAATAGTATGAAAGACAAGAATATAGTAAGAAAAAATGTTGTTCAAATGGTAAGAGCAGGTATTTTACAAGTAGAAAAAGATAAACATATAGAACTAAATGATGACCAAATAATTGAAATAATTGCGAAAGAATCTAAAAAAAGAAAAGATGCATTAGCAGACTATGAAAAGAGCGGAAGACAGGATTTAATAGATGAAATAAAAGAAGAAATAGAAATCTTAGCAGAATACCTTCCAAAACAATTATCAGTAGAAGAGGTAGAAAAAATAGTAAAAGAGGTAATAGGCGAAGTAGGTGCAACATCTATGAAAGACATGGGAAAAGTAATGAAATCAGCCAAAGAAAAAATAGGAGCTTCATCTGATGGACGAACAATAAATGAAGTTGTTAAAAAGTTGCTAGCATAAACCGATTTCACACAAAATCCACATAATATTTATTGACAAACGATAAAAAATATTGTAAAACTATAACAACGAAAAGGGAGTAGCTTAAAAAAACTACTAATCAACATCACGGCTTTATAGCATGGTTAGTAACCTAAAAGGTAAGCAAGACTTTTCTAAAACTTTGAAGAAGTTTAAGAAACTGTAATAGTTTCTATTACAGGATAATGGTTTGAGATAAAAATATAAAGTCCGCGCAGGGATGTTCTAGTTAAAATTGGCGAGTGGAGCAGGGAGCTTAAGTCGGGACGAAGCGAGACGATTTTAACTAGAACTCCCATTGCAGGACATGCTTTTTAGAAACACCATTATCCTGTAACATCAAATTCCTCAAAATTTTAGAAAAGTCTTTTTTTCTGTTTATTTTAATTGTATAATTATGATTAAATTTGGAAAAAATTAAATTATATTAAATTTTCTTATACAATCATTTATTTAATATAATTTAAGAAACAAAATGATTGTAAATATATCAAAAGAGGAGAAGTAAATTGGAAAAAAATTGGTTTAATAAAAGTAAAGAAGAAGTAGAACAAGAATTAAATACAAATGTAGAAAATGGTTTATCAAATGAAGAAGTACAAGCCAAAAGAGAAAAATACGGATATAATGAATTAAAAGCGAAAAAGAAAAAAAGCCTTTTAATTAAATTTTTAGAACAATTTAAAGACTTTATGATAATTGTGCTTATAGTAGCTGCAATCGTTTCAGGAATTGTAGGATATATGGAAGGCGAAGGTGTTACAGACTCAATAATTATACTAATAGTAGTAATAGTAAACGCAATAATAGGGGTAGTACAGGAAAGTAAGGCAGAAAAATCCCTAGAAGCGCTTCAAAAACTTAGCTCACATGTAACAAAGGTAGTGCGTAACGGAAAAATAGATGTTGTACAATCAAGGGAACTAGTTCCAGGAGATATAGTCGTTTTAGATACAGGAGATTATGTTCCAGCAGACTTAAGAATAATTGAAAGTGCAAATTTAAAATCACAGGAATCATCACTTACAGGTGAATCTGTTCCAGTAGATAAAAATGCAGATATAATTACAGAAGAAAAAGTAGGTATTGGAGATAGAACAAATATGTTATTTTCTTCTTCACTTATAACATATGGTAGAGGAAAAGGTGTTGTAGTAGAAACAGGAATGAATACAGAAGTTGGAAAAATTGCTACAATAATAAATGATACAGAAGGAACAGCAACTCCTTTACAAATAAAATTAAATAAACTTGGTAAAACATTAGGAATAGCAGCTCTAGCAATATGTATAGTTATATTCATAATAGGAATTGCATATGGAAAAGATGTTATAGATATGTTTATGACAGCGGTAAGTTTGGCAGTCGCAGCTATACCAGAGGGACTAGCTGCTGTATCTACAATAGTTTTGGCAATTGGTGTTCAAAGAATGGTAAAGAAAAATGCTATCATAAAAAAGCTTCCAGCGGTCGAAACACTTGGAAGTGCTACAGTTATTTGCTCAGACAAAACAGGAACACTTACACAAAACAAAATGACTGTACAAAAAGTTTTTGTAAGTGGCAATTTATTGGATGTAAATGCTATTGAAGAAACATCAGGCGATTTTGAGAGACTAATGTATGTAAGCACCTTATGCAACGATACAAAAATAGGAGAAAACAATAATTTAACAGGTGACCCAACAGAAACTGCTCTAATAGATTTAGGATTTAAAGTAAATTTAGATGTGCAAGAAATTTTAAAATTGCAAAGAATAAAGGAAGTTCCATTTGACTCAGATAGAAAACTTATGACAACTGTAAATAAAGTAGGGGATAAATATATTGCATATACCAAAGGTGGAATAGATGAGCTTCTAGCTAGATGTACTAAATACGAGATAAATGGAGAAATAAAAACAGATTTAGATAGTTTTAAAACAAAAATAAATGACAATAATGTTGCAATGGCAAAAGATGCATTAAGAGTTTTAGCAATGGCATATAAAGAAATAGACCATGAACCATCTGATGAAGAAATGCAAAATATAGAAAACGATTTGATCTTCATTGGAATGGTTGGAATGATAGACCCACCTAGAGAAGAGGTAAAATTAGCAGTAGAAAAATGTAAAACAGCAGGAATAAAAACAGTAATGATTACAGGAGACCACAAAATTACAGCTGTAGCCATTGCAAAATCTTTAGGAATACTAGAAAATGAAAATGAAGCCATAACAGGTAGTGAACTTGAAGAAATGAGCGACGAAGAATTAACAAAAAATATTAGACAATATTCAGTTTATGCAAGAGTATCACCAGAACATAAAGTACGTATAGTAAAAGCATGGCAAGCAAATGGAGAAATAGTTGCAATGACTGGAGATGGTGTAAATGATGCTCCAGCCCTAAAAACAGCAGATATTGGTTGTGCGATGGGAATAGTAGGAACAGATGTATCAAAAGAAGCGGCAGATGTAATTCTAACAGATGATAACTTTGCAACAATAGTATCTTCGGTAGAAGAAGGAAGGCGTATATATGATAACATTTTGAAAGCAATTCAATTCTTACTTTCAAGTAATGTTGGAGAAATAGTAGTGCTATTTTTAGCAATATTAATTACACCATGGCTTGGAAGTACATTTGGAATAGATATAAACTTAATTGAAGTATTACTTCCAATTCATATTTTGTGGATAAACTTGGTAACAGATTCGCTCCCAGCATTAGCTTTAGCAGTAGACCCAGCGGAAGATGATGTAATGAATAGAAAGCCAAAAAAACAAAAGGGAATTTTTACAAAAGGAATGAGCTGGAGGGTAATATATCAAGGTATAATGATTGGTTTAATTACTTTATCAGCATTTATAATAGGATTAGCAACACCGGACGATAAGCTTCCTACAATGATTGAATTAGACGGAAAAATATATGCAGTAGAAGAGATAGAAAATGTAGAGCAAGCAATTTCAGACGGAGCAAGATATGTAGAAAAGCAAGAAGTAAAAGTAGAAATTGGACAAACAATGGCATTCGTAGTACTTGCATTTTCTGAGCTAGTACATGTATTTAATATAAGGAATAACAAAAAATCAGTATGTAAAACACATCCATTCAATAATAAAATATTACTTGGAGCGATTGGAGTATCTGCATTGTTAATGTTAATAATTCTATTTATACCTGGTTTAAGACATTTATTCAGCATACCAATTCTTCCAATGAGCAACGTTCTAGAAATTATAGGATTAGTATTATTGCCACTTGTAATAGTTGAAATATTTAAGTTATTAAAAATAAATACCTCAAAAGACGAGGCATAATACTTTGAATGATTCTTTCTTCCTAAAAGCAAGGTATATGTATATTTTGAAACATTTTTTGTACCGTATATACATATATCTTGCTTTTATGTTACTATTATATTAAATGCTGCAATCAAACAGTTACAATTCACAGCCATTTCTTTTTAGCATAGTCAGAATTAATATATTCAAAATTTGTGAAAATATGGAATGGAAAGTGATTTGCAAATACTAATTCTTAAGAAATTTTTGCAAACGAATCTCAAATTGTTTGAGGGCGCTGCAAAAATTTCTTTAGTATTAGTTTGAAAATCAGCTTGACCGACATATTTGAAACAATATTTTTAATATATTAATTCTGACTTTATACAAAAACTTTATTAGGCTGTGAGTTGTAACGTCATATAACAATTCGTGAGAAAAAATTCAAAAAAGCTTGAGATTATAGGCTATTGGTGGTATAATTTATATGCTAAATTGAAGATGAGATAATTTTAAAATAAACTCTTTAGTATATATATATTGATTTTAACAGTAATATTTAACCTAAGTAAAATTGGAGGACAAAATGACAAAAAAAGATATAAAAAATGAACTAGAATATATAGAAAAAGTAAAAAACATAAATGAAGGAAGAAATCTTAAATACAACATATTAACCATGGGATGCCAACTAAATGAAAATGACTCAGAGAAAATTTGTGGAATGGTAGAAAAAATGGGATATACAAAAACAGACGAAATATTAGAAGCAGATTTAGTTATATATAATACATGTTGCGTTAGAGAAAATGCAGAAGAAAAGCTATTTGGAAAACTTGGAGAAGTAAAAAAATTAAAAGAAGCAAAAGGAACCATTATAGCAATTGGCGGTTGTATGATGCAGGAAAAGCATATAGTAGAAAAAATAAAGAAAAGCTATAAATATGATGTTATTTTTGGAACACATACTTTGCAAAATTTCCCTAAAGACTTATACAATGCAATTATGCAAAATAAAAAAATTACAGATATTCTAGATATAGATGGAGAAATTATAGAAGGACTACCAATTAAAAGAGAAGATAACATTAGAGCATCAGTAACAATAATGAATGGCTGCAATAACTTCTGCACATACTGTATTGTTCCATACGTGCGTGGACGAGAAAGAAGCAGAAATCCAGAAGACATATTAGATGAAGTAAAAAAGCTTGCACAAGATGGCTATAAAGAAATAACGTTATTAGGGCAAAATGTTAATTCATATATGAGGGTTGAAAGAGAAAGAGGCGAAGCGCCAGAAGAAATTAATTCTTTTGCAAAACTCCTAAGAGCTGTAAATGAAATAGAAGGAATAGAAAAAATAAGATTTATATCACCTCACCCAAAGGATTTTACAGACGATGTAATAGAAGCGATTAAAGACTGTGAAAAGGTAAGCAAATTTATACATCTACCTCTTCAATCTGGAAGTACTAAAGTTTTAAAACTTATGAATAGAAAATATTCAAAACAGCAGTATATAGACTTAGTAGAAAAAATGAAAAACAAAATTCCAAATGTAAAATTTTCTACAGACATTATAGTAGGATTTCCAGAGGAAACAGAAGAGGACTTTGAGGACACATTAGATGTGGTAAGAAAGATAAAATTTGAACAAATATTTATGTTTATTTATTCTAGAAGAGTTGGTACACCAGCAGATAAAATGGATGGTCAAATTCCAGAAGAAATTAAACATAAAAGATTTGATAGACTAAAAGATCTTTATGAAGAAATGCTAAAAGAAATAAATAAAGAATATATTGGAAAAACATTGGATATGTTAGTAGAAGGTTATAGTAAAACAAACAAGAAATTACTCACAGCAAGGACAGATACAAATAAAGTTGTAGTATTTGAAGGAGAAGATAGCTTAATTGGAAAAACTGTACCAGTAGAAATAATTTCTGAACATATGTGGTATTTAAAAGGGAGGGTTTAGAAAACAAAATGAAGGAACTAACTCAAAAAGAATTTGAAGAACAAATTGAAAGAGTAATTGACGGAAAAATAGGAAGAAAAGCTTTAGCAAAAGAACTTGAAACAGATATTAGAACATTAAATAGAAAAATTACAGAACTAGCTGATACGAACCCAGACTTGTATTTTAAATTTATTGAAAAATTTCCATATAAACCTAAAGAAATAAAATTAAATTTGGAAGAACTAGCATTATATGCTATACAAAAAGGAACAAGGCAAGCAGCAATTAAATTTGGAATTTCACGAAGAACTGTTACAAGAAAAGTAAACAAATTAAAAAAAGAGCAACCTGAACTATATGGGTTATTTTGTGGTAAAGAATATATTCAAGGTGAACATGTTCCAAAAATAAAAAAAGATGAATATGTATATAATGTATCAAAACATGAAGATATAAAAAGAAAAGGTAACATTTCTGTAGCTGCAAAAAGAAAAGAGCTAGAAGAAACAATATCAGAGTTTGAAAAATTGCTAGCTACAGGAATGTCAAAGGCAAAAGCAGCAAGAACAATGGGCTATGATGATTATCCAACAATTTGGAAAAAATACCAAGAATTACAAAGAATAGTAACAGAAGAGACCATTAGAAAAAATAAAGAAGAACAAAAAAGCTTTAGAAATTCACTTAAAGTTGAAACACCAAGAATAAAAAAAGTAACACAAGTACAAAGAAATGTAGAAGGAAAAGATATAGAAATAGATAAATAAGAAAGAAGGAATGAAAATGGCAGAATACTCACCAATGATGCAACATTATCTTGATATGAAGGAAAAATACAAGGATTGTATTTTATTTTATAGATTAGGAGATTTTTATGAAATGTTCTTTGATGACGCGGTAAAAGTATCAAAGGAACTAGAACTTACTTTAACAGGAAAAGAATGTGGACAAGAAGAAAGAGCACCAATGTGTGGAGTGCCATTTCATGCAGCAGAAACATATATCTCAAGATTAATTTCAAAGGGATATAAAGTTGCAATTTGTGAACAATTAGAAGATCCTAAAAAAGCAAAAGGAATGGTAAAAAGAGACGTTATAAGAGTTGTAACACCTGGTACAGTAATAGAAGCTAATTTATTAGATGATAGAAAAAACAATTATATTATGTGTGTATATAAAAACGGAATATATTTTGGATTAACTGTGTGTGATGTAACTACAGGAGATTTTAGAACAACAGAAATAAAAGAAACAAACAATTTTGCAGTGCTAATTGATGAAATTTCAAAATATTCTCCAGCAGAGCTTGTAGTAAATCCAATGATGTTTGATAGCACAGAGGAAATACAAAAAATAAAAGAAAGATTTGATGTATATATTACAAGACTTGAAGAAAAGGAATTTACAGACAATTATGAGGCTATATCAGTAAAATACAAAATAGTAGATGATGACGAAAACGAGATTGAAGATATTACAAAATATATGCTATCAGTTGCAGCAACAAATGCGCTTCTTTCATATCTATTAGAAACTCAAAAAACAAGTTTAGACCATATAAATAAGTTAATAGTGTATAGTACAACAAAATATATGGCTCTTGATGTTAATGCAAGAAGAAATCTAGAAATAACAGAAAAGCTAAGAGATAAATCAAAAAAAGGTACACTACTTTGGGTTTTAGATAAATCATCTACATCAATGGGAGGAAGATTAATAAGAAGATGGCTTAATAACCCACTTATAGAACCAAAACAAATAAACAAAAGGTTAGATGCAGTTCAAGAACTTAAAGATAATATAATACTTAGAGGTGATTTAACAGAGGCTCTAAAAAAGGTGTATGATATAGAAAGATTAGCAGGAAAAATATCATATGGAAGTGCCAATGGAAGAGACTTAATCTCGTTAAAAAATTCAGCAAAGCAATTGCCAGAAATAAAAAAGATTTTGTCAGAAGCAAATTCAGAGCTACTTAAAGAATTACATGGAGAGCTTGATACTCTAAGAGATATATATACTTTAATAAATAAAACAATAGTAGAAGAACCTCCAATAAGCGTAAAAGAAGGTAACCTAATAAAAAAAGGGTATGATGAAGAAATAGACAAACTAAAACTTGCAACAACAGAAGGCAAAAATTGGATTATTAAGTTAGAAGTAGAAGAAAGAGAAAAAACAGGAATTAAGGGACTAAAAGTAGGCTTTAATAAAGTATTTGGATACTATATAGAAGTAACAAAATCAAACATGTCACTAGTTCCAGATAGATACATTAGAAAGCAAACACTTACAAATGGCGAAAGATATATAACAGAAGAGCTAAAAAACTTAGAAAACCAAATACTAGGAGCAGAAGAAAAAGTAGTAAACTTAGAATATAATGTGTTTGTAGAAGTAAGAGATAAAATAGAAATGCAAATCGAAAGACTTCAAAAATCAGCTGGTGTAGTTGCAATATTAGATGGGCTTTGCGCATTTGCAACAGTAGCAGAGGATTTGAATTATGTAAGACCACAAGTTGATAACAGTGGAGTAATAGACATTAAAGATGGTCGTCACCCTGTAATTGAAAAAATATTGCCAAGTGGAAGTTTTGTACAAAATGATACATATTTGGATAAAAACGAGAATAGACTATCTATTATAACAGGGCCAAACATGGCTGGAAAATCTACATATATGAGGCAAGTAGCTTTAATTACACTAATGGCTCAATGTGGAAGCTTTGTTCCAGCATCAAGTGCTAGAATAGGAGTAGTAGACAAAATATTCACAAGAGTAGGTGCATCAGATGACCTAAGTATGGGTCAAAGTACATTTATGGTAGAGATGATGGAAGTAGCACAAATATTAAAAGAAGCCACAAGCAATAGTTTAGTTATATTAGACGAAATAGGAAGAGGAACATCTACATATGATGGACTTTCAATTGCATGGGCAGTAGCAGAATATATATCAGATAGTGAAAAATGTGGAGCCAAAACATTATTTGCAACACATTATCATGAACTAACAGATTTGGAAAATAAATTAACAGGTGTTAAAAACTATTCTGTAGCGGTAAAAGAAAAAGGAGAAGACATCATATTCCTTAGAAAAATAGTAAAAGGTGGAACAGACGAAAGCTATGGTGTTCATGTTGCAAAACTTGCGGGAGTGCCACAGGTTGTAACAAGAAGAGCAAATGAAATACTAAAATCAATAGAAAGAAAAAATGTGCTAAACAATAAAACTATAGAAAAACAAGATAAAAAGCAGGCAGAAGGTCAGCTTACAATGTATAATTACAAATTGGCAGAAATAGCACATGAACTAGATAAGGTAGATGTAAATGATTTAACACCAATTGAGGCACTAAATACATTGGTGAAATTAAAGGAAAAAATGATGTAGATTTCACATATCTCATTCTAGATTACTACAGCTAGTCAGAATTAATATATTAAAAATGTGTTTTGAAGATGTCGGTCAAGCAGATTTTACGAACTAATTCTAAAGAAATTAATTTTTAATATATTAATTCTGACTGCAATAAAAAATTACTTAATCTAGAATCTAACTAGACCAGAGATTGTATATAATAGAGAGGAGCAAAAGAAAATGAAAGCTTTAGAAAAATTTAAAGATGATACAGATAGAAAATATCTTGCTTGCAAATATAAAAATGAGGTTAAATCATTAAATTTTGATGTAGAAAGTTTAGATGATGTAACTCCTATAGATATTACATCAAGAGATGGAAGGAGGGTATATCAAAGGGGAATTTTATATATAATGGCAATGGCATTTAATAGAGTGTATCCAAAAGCGCTTCTTACGGTTAATTGCCAGTTATCTAATTCTATTTATTGTGATGTTGAAAATATGAAGGTTACAAATGAAATGATTTCTAACATAAGAAATGAAATGAAGGAGATTGTTGATAGTGATTTGCCAATAAAGAAAATAGAAATGACAAAGGAAGAAGCGGAAAAATTTTACCAAAAGGAAAAAACTTTGAGAGGTAGATTGCAGTTAGATAATAAATATAAGGAAGAAGTATCATTATATTTTTGTGAAGATTATTATAACTATTTTTATGGAGTAATGCCTATTTCCACTGGATACATAAAGCTATTTGATATAATAAAGTACCATGATGGCTTTTTGTTAAGGTATCCAGATAAAAAAACACCAAACAAAATAGATAAATATATAGAAACAAAAAAATTACTACATACACTTGAAGAATATGAGGATATTCATGATGTTTTAGGCGTAAATACAATATATAAATTAAACAAAAAAATAGAACAGGGTGGAGAAAAGGAGCTAATATTACTTGCAGAAGCATTGCACGAAAAGAAAATATCTGACATAGCAGATAAAATAGTAAAAAGAAAAGGAATAAAAATAATTTTAATTGCAGGCCCTTCATCATCTGGAAAAACAACATTTGCACAAAGATTAGGAATTCAACTAAAATTAAATGGAATAAAACCACTTACTATATCTGTGGATAATTATTTTGTGGAAAGAAAAGATACACCAAGAGATGAAAATGGCAACTATGATTTCGAGAGATTAGAAGCAATAGATTTAGATTTATTCAATAGTCATTTAACCAAATTATTAAATGGCGAGGAAGTTGAGCTACCCACATTTGACTTCAAAACAGGAACTAAAAAATATAATGGCGAAAAAATGAAAATGAGAAATAATGAGGTACTAGTTATAGAAGGAATACATTGCTTAAATGATAAATTAACAGAAGCAATTCCAAAAGAACAAAAGTACAAAATATATATTAGTGCGCTAACAGTACTAAATATAGATTACTATAATAGAATATCTACAACAGATACAAGACTAATACGTAGACTAGTTAGAGACTACAATTTTAGAGGTTATGAAGCATTACACACATTGCAAAATTGGGATATGGTAAATAGAGGAGAAGAAAATTACATATTTCCATTCCAAGAAGATGCAGATAGCATGTTTAACACATCATTAATATACGAAATATGCGTATTAAAAAAATATGCTATGCCACTTTTAAAAGCAATAGACAATACACATCCAGAATTTTCAGAAGCAAAGAGTTTATATGAACTTCTAAAATATTTCCATGATATAGGAGATGAGTATATTCCAAAAAATTCCTTGATAAGGGAATTCATTGGGGGAAGCATATTTGACGTATAAAGTGCGCAAATGGGGTCAGACCCCATTTGCGCAAGTTAATTATAGCTTTAAAGAGTAAATTTATATATTTTTAATTTTTAGTCTTCGGCCCCCAACTGCGTACAAACTGTAAATGCTCAGGTTTAGACTTCGCATAACAGTTTGTAAGCTTGTCGGTCCCCACCTTAAGCACTCCGACTAAAAATGAAAAATATATAAATTTACTAAAAAATCAAAATAGTATCTGCGCAAAATAAGCCCGTCCCCAATTGCGCAAAAAGGAGAAAAAATGGGAAGAAAATTTACAGAAATAGATGAGGAATTTGTATGTGAAAATTGTGGGGCTAAGGTAAAGCCACTTGGCTACTCGTGTAGAAATCACTGCCATAGGTGTTTGCATTCTAAGCATGTGGATATAAATCCAGGCGATAGAGAAGAAGAGTGCAAAGGGCTTCTTGAACCAATACGGAGTAGAACTAGATAGTAAAAAGGGATATGTTATTGTGTTTAGATGTAAGAGATGTGGTGCAATAAGAAGAAATAAAGCAGCAAATGATGATAATATGGATTTAATTATTAAACTTACAGCTAGGCATTAAAATTATTAAGTTAACTTAATAATTATATAATCTCGATATTACTAAAGAGTAAAAAGGATATATATTAAATACAAAAGAAATTTAAAAGTTTAAATAAAAATTATATAAGTGGGAAGTAAATTATGGTAGAATTAAATGAAACTGAAATTAAAGAAATAAGAGAATTACTTAGTAATGGATTTGATATAAAGTTAATTTCTATGGAATTAGATATTTCAATTAGCCGTCTACAGGAACTCATAGATAAAGAAATTAAGAAAGAAGAAGGAAAAAAACAAATAAGTGTGGCTACTACTGACTTAATTGGAAAAGAAGGAGTAGCTACAACTAATGATAAAGTTCAGGAAGTATATAAGGAATTAATACAGAAATATAAAAAAAATATATTGGAAAATCCTCAAAAAGTACAAGAAAAAAGAAATTTATTAGCTTTTGCATATTTTAAAGCAGGTTTATTAAATGAAGCACGAGATGAGCTAATGTCTTTGATCGAGTCAAACAGTAGTTATATGGCTTATAGACAACTAATATATATTGAAAATGAAGAAGGCAATTTTGAGGATGCAAAGTTATGGGCATATGAAGCACTTGACAAATACCCAGACAGCATTCCTATTAGGAAACAACTTATTTCTATAGCAAGAATTGAACAAAACGATGAAGAGGTAGTAGAGCAATTAAAAAAGATTGAAGATATAAGGGAAAAAGAGCAAGTAAGATTTCAATCAATTGTAGAAACAAGTAGAGAAAAATTGCGAAGAAAAATAAAAGGTCAGGAAAGATAATAAAGAGTTAGATCTTAATAGTTTTAAGTATTATATTTTATAATATCAGCGAACAAATAATAAAATCTAACTTTTTAATATATGTCTATTGAAAATTATGTAAAATCATATTATAATAATTACATTGGAACATTTCCAGTTTTTAAATATTTAATCAATTATTAAATATTAATGTGGAAGATACCAATTAAATTACGAAACTATTAAAATTTTTCAACAAACATGAAAGGAGAAGTACTATGAATAAGTTTCGGGCAAAGGTAAAATTTTATGATGTGGAAAATTCAGCGGAACTGATAAAAGCATTTTTTCAGGAATTTAACCCATTAAGCATTTTAGATCTAAGGGAAAAAGAAGCTGAAATGGAAATTGCTTTTAATAACAATCCAAAACTAATTATTGATGCGATAAACAAATGCAAAGTGATTTATTTCAAATATGGAGATCTAGGTGATGAAAAAAAACATACTGAAGTAAAGAGCTATAAGCCTCAAGAGGAAATCGTAAAAGAAAAAAAATCGGTAAAAAAACAGATTAGACACCAAAATAAGAAAAAACAAAAACAAAAAAAGAATGATTCTGTATCCGAAATAGGTTTAGGATTGGATCAGATTGCGGAGAAAGCAAGTTCATTTGAAGATTTTGTAAATCAAATATCAAATTGTTTACACTTTAATAAGAATGAGCAACTTTTATTTGAAAAAATGGCAATTGCATCTATTTATATAGATAAATTGAGCTGGAATAAAATAAGTAGCTATATTAGAAGCAATGGTCAAACTTACTCAGATTACTTACGAAAAGAATTGGTTAAAGCTTATGAAGAAAATTTCAAAGAAAGCGATAATACATCAATATTTCAGTTATTTACTTTACTAAAAAAATATAAGGATTATCCATTTAATAAAACTAATGATAATACGGAAAGTAAACAATCTGAAATTGAAGATGTAGAAATGCAGGTTAAAGCTCAACTAGCTCCAAAGACTGAAATTAGCGGAGAAGCAATAACTAAAGGGAAAGAAGAGTTAAAGAGGGAAAATGCTGATAAAGTAAGTAAGTCAAAGGTAGAATTGAAATGTATGCCACGGGTTAAAGAGCTTGAAAAAGCATTAGAAACTATAGATAAAACCAAACCAATAGAGGAACGAATTACTCAAGTACTCTTACCAATGGGATTGGCAAATCTACCATGGCAAGAACAACAATGGATTCTACAAATTGCAAAATCCACTGTTGTGAAAAAGACGATTGACCTAAAGAAAATTGTCTTAACAACAGGAGTTCCGGAAGATAAAAAAATTACTGCAAGAATAAAATTTTCAAATCTTATTAACAGTTTCTCAGAGAGTTATGGAGGAAATAAAAAAATAACTCTTACAGAATTTCTCACAGACTTGCAAAGAGCAATTATGGATGAAGATGAATTTGAAACTGTTTAAGGTAAGAGTAAAAAAGACTATAGTTGGTATTAAATTTAACCTCTATCAGATATATCTGATAGAGGTTAAATTTAATGATAAAAAGAATATATTTATCTAATATCTATGAGAAAGCACAAAGAATAAAATAATTGACTTAATAGCCCCAAATATGTTAATATATTAATTAGCAATATTGCAACTTATTAACTTTGAATTTATATTAAAATTTGGAGGGAAGAATATGAAACGGTTTAATAAAATGCTAATATTATTTTTAATACTTTTAATTGCTATTATTGCAGTAGGAGCAGGTACAATAATACTAATATATAACATGTTAGTATTAAATGATGTTATACCTACTTGGGTAGCAACTACTGGCTGGATTATCATATTGGTTATTACTATCAATATGATATGGGGAATCATTATGATATTAAAAATAATTAAAGAAATAAAGAGCACACATTGAGTGCTCTTTCGTTATACATTTCTATTCAAATTTCCGTGAGTATATTCATTTCCTTCTAATTTTTTACCATCTTTAGCTATGTTTATAATTTCATTCATTTCATCTATACTCTCATCTAAAAAGTCTAGTCTTAAGAAATTAATATCTGTATTAACATCAGTAATGCATGTGGTTTTGCTATTAAAAATCGTGGTCACAGTTTGAATATTGTCTGGAAGTAATCTAAAATTAAGGCCCAGTCTATCGCGAAGATAATATCTCTTATTAGAGCCACATCTCATTTGGCAGGTTGGATAACACTTATTTGAACAACCTAGCAAGCAATAGTTCATTTTCATAACTGGAATATGACCATATACAATTAATTCCAATGGAATATGCTCTTTTAATGTACTATTCATATTATTAATATCATCTAAATTTAATTCAGGAGATATGGTTAACCTGTTTAAACCAAGATTTTTGTATATATTAATACTATTAACATTAAAATTATTAAGTGTAAAATTGCCAACGAAATCGGAATTATCAATATATTTATCTAGTAAAATTAAATCACCTAAACTAGAAACAACAAATCCGTAAATATTATATTCCTTGATTAAATCCTCCAAGCCATGCTTTATAATATTTTTATAGTTAGATTTTATAATAGCTGGCATATAAATATAGGTTTTAAAATTAGAAGTTATGGTTTTTAATGCAGGTATACAATTTTTTTTCATAAAGTATCGAAGAGGAATATATGCAAAGTCAATTCCTTTTAAATTATTATAATCAAAATTAGGATTTATTATATTTAAATAAGCTACAATATGCTTAGAATTCTCCCTTTTGTATGTGAATTTTTTTAGATAGTTTGATTGGTATTTTGTAAGTATATTGCTTATATCATTTTCACTTAAATTAATAAATCTTTTATTTCTTTCTATAATTAAATTTTCTATTTTCAAAATAGCCATTCGTCTAAGTTCATTTATTTCCTTTATATTAGGAATAAATACATTGTTATCTATATCTGTAGTAATTTCTTCAAATTTAAAAGGTGTATTATTTGTCTTTTGTAATTGAGAAATTATGCGGTCTATAGAAGTAGGAGAATTTATTGCGCTTTCTGGGACTAAGCTTGATTGTATACTTACTTTAATATTTTTATATAAAGGATTTTTAGAAGCGATACTAACATCAAGTATAATAGGATGTCCAATTTTTACAGTAATACAAGCTTTAAGAGGTAGCTTTATATTTTCCGATTTATATGAATCATGTGCAGTATCAATTAACTTTTTGCTAGATATTTTATAAATCTTGTCGCCTATATTTATATTTCCCTTCATTCTTCCAATAACAACCTTTTGATCAACATTAGCAGAAATAATATTGGATTTATCAAGCATAAGTTCAGAAACAGTATATTTATTGTTTTCATTTTCAAAACAAATGCTATCGCCAATAGATAGTTTTTCATTTAGTGATAATTTAATATGACCTTTTAATTTATTATACCCAGCTACATTACCAAGGTAGAGCCCCATATTGTTAGGCTTTTCCTTAAAAATTAAATCTTTATTAGCATGTGTAGATAAGTGCCCAGAAGAAAAACCACCCCTATTGAATATTTGTTTTAAATCAAATAAATCTTTTTCAGAAATGATATAATCTTCATTATTTAAAACCATGTCAATATATTTTCTATAAATTCGTGTCACGGTTGCAACATATTCTGGAGACTTTAATCTACCTTCAATTTTAAAGCATTTAACACCAGCATTAATTAAATCAGGTAAAAACTTTAATGAGCATAAATCACGAGGACTAATTAAATATCCTTTGTCGATAATTTCTTGCTTATTATTTTCGCCTAATTCTATTAAGCTGTATGGTAATCTGCAGGGTTGAGCGCATTTGCCACGATTTCCAGAACGACCACCAACCATGCTAGAAAATAAACATTGACCAGAGTAAGAGATACATAGAGCCCCATGGATAAAAGTTTCAATTTCTATGTTAGAATTACTGCAAATATATTCTATTTCTGCAATAGAGAGTTCCCTCGAAAGTACAGCTCTAGAATATCCAAGTTTTTCAAGCTCTTTAACGCCTTCTAAATTATGTATAGTCATTTGAGTACTTGCATGAATTGGTAAGTCTGGAAAGAGTTTCATCAAAAATTTAGCTAAACCGATATCTTGAACAATTAATGCATCAATGCCAAGTTCATAAGCTTTTTTAGCAACCATTATAGCATCTTTAAATTCACTATCTTTAATCAGAATGTTTAAAGTTAAATGTGTTTTTACATTTCTTAAAGCACAATAGTTTATAGCTTGCTTAAGTTCATCATAATCAAAATTAGTTGCAGATGCTCTAGCATTAAAAAGACTACTACCAAAATAAACACTATTAGCGCCATTTTGAACGGCAGCTTTTAAACATTCAAAATCTCCAACAGGAGACAAAAGCTCTATATTATTATTCATATAAACATAACCTCCATTCAGCCGGTTTAATTAACACAAATACTATTAACTTGATGTAGAATAATGCAAGAATTTGATTAATTATATTATAAATTAATCTTAAAATCAAATAAACCTATTAAAAAACGAAAAAATCTCATCAAGTAGATACTGGATTATCTACTTGATGAGAAAAATTAGGAATATTTACAATACGATAAAATTGTTTTTACCTATTGCAACAACTATTTCCACATCCACAGAATAATATTAAAAAAATTAGTATAAAAAATAACATACTATTATCTCCGCAGCCACAGTTGCCAAATAGATTTCCAAAGAAGCCACCATTATTACAACAATCACAATTTCTTGTTTCTTCCATATGTTTATTCTCCTTTCATTTTATTTATATATAAATATGCAGAAAACACAATTATGTTACATTTCTCTTAAAACGTTGGAAAAAATATCATTAGTAATAAATAATTAGCGTAAAAAACTATTACTATGTTCTTTCTTTAATGTCTATAGGTAAAAACATTAATTAATGATGAGAAAACTTGTTTTTTTAAAAAACTAGTGAAAACTGTGAAAATACGTGATATAATAAAATATATAAAGAGAATAAACGGAGGCCAAAATGTATAAATTTTTTGTGGAAACTAATCAAATACAAGAAAATAATATATACATATCAAATAATGATGTAAAACATATAGTAAATGTCTTAAGAATGAAAAAAGGTGAAAGAATAAGTATTGGAGATAAAATTACAGGTGAAAGCTATATAGTCGAAATAGAAAATATTTTTAATGGAAAAGTAGTGTGTAAAATAATACAAAAAATAAAAAATAAAATAGAAAGTGATCTCCTAAATGTTGACATTTATCAAGGAATTCCTAAAATGGATAAAATGGAATATATTATACAAAAAACAACGGAGATAGGTATTAGGAATATTTATCCTGTTAAAATGGAAAGATGCATTGTGAAATTAGACGAAAGAACATTGAAGAAAAAAATAGATAGGTGGCAGAGAATAGCAGAAGTTGCTGCTAAGCAAAGTAAAAGAGATCTCATTCCACAAATAAAAAGTTTAACAACAATAAAAGAAATTTGCAAAAATGTTGCTAATTATGATATTATATTAGTGGGGTATGAAAAGGAAAATAAAACTACATTAAAAGAAGTACTGAAAAAATTAAGGAATATAAACAAGTCAAATATAGCAATAATAATAGGACCAGAAGGTGGAATTGAATCAAAAGAAATAACATCACTAGAGCAAATAGGCGCTAAGTGCGTAAGTTTGGGCAAAAGAATTTTAAGAACAGAAACCGCAGGTTTAGTTATGCTAAGCAATATTTTATATGAGTTTGAATTATAGCCAGAATAGAAAGGAGATGAAAACAATATGACAGCAAAAGGTAAAAATAAAGTACCAGAAATAAAAGAAAATAAGATTACACAGAATAATAGTGAAGAAAAACTAACATCTAAAAAAAGAAATATTAAAAAAACTAAAAGCAAAGATGATTCCGAAAAAGCGAATAAAGATAATAAATTAGAAAATATAAAAAAGCATTCTCAAAATGAGAAAATATATAAAGACAAAACAAAAGATGTAGAGGAAGATTTGATAGACAATAAAGAAAAAAATAAAGAAGAGAAAGAATCTGTTAGTCTAATTAAAATAGAGGAAATAAAAAAAGTATTTAAGAAAAAGATACCAAAAGAAGATAAAAAGAAGTTGAGGAAACCAATATTACAAAACTTAATGGTAGCAATAACTATAATAGTTTATCTGAGCTTGCTTATCTTAGGCTTTAACAATATTGATAGTCTAGTTTATCAAACAGATCTTAAAGTATTTGCAATATGTATATTATTATTTGCTATAATAATACTAGAAAGAGCATACAAAAAAGATAGTGGTAGAATAGCATTATTAGGAATAGAAATAATTTTTGTGGCAATTTTAACACTTGCACTAATATACGTAAATTTAATGTTAACTTCTAATTATATAAATATTATATTAATCATCAGTCTAATATTTATATTATACTATACTATAAAATGCATAATAATGTACATTAAAGATAAAAATAAATATTACTTAAAAAATATGAAAGAAATGATTAATAATGAAGAAGAATAGTTAGGAGGGGAAAAGATGCAACTAATAAATATTGGATTTGGAAATATAATATCAGCGGATAGAATGATTGCAATTGTAAGTCCAGAATCAGCACCTATAAAAAGGATTGTACAAGAAGCAAAAGACGATAAAGTAGTAATAGATGCAACATTTGGAAGAAAAACAAGAGCAGTAATTATAATGGACTCTGGCCATATAGTGTTATCTGCAATTCAGCCAGAAACAGTTGCAAGTAGATTAGAAAAAGGAGAGCAAGAGAGTATACAAAATTCTTATGAAGAATAGAATAAAAAAAGAAGTATAGATAGGGGGAATTAAAAATGATGGTAAAACCAACAGTAAAAGAATTATTAGAAAAAGTAGACAATAGATTTGAGCTTGTAGTAATCACGGCTAAAAGAGCAAGACAAATTGCAGATGGAGCACCAAAACTAACAAATGTAGATGCAGAATCACCAGTTACAATTGCTGCTAACGAAATTGCAGAAGGTAAGGTGAATGCATGTTAGTCTTATTATCAGGAGTGTCTGGTGCAGGAAAAGATACTATAAAAAAACAATTAATAGAAAGAGTAAACAATGTAGAATCATTACCATCTTTTACAGATAGACAGCCAAGAGCAAATGATGTACCAGGAAAAACATACAATTTTGTAAGTACAGAGGAATTTGAACAAATGATTAGAGATCAAGAGCTTTATGAGTATTCTGTACATCATGAACATTATTATGGTACATCAAAAAAATTGATGAATGAAAAGATAAATAATGGTAAAATAATTGTCAAAGATATAGAAGTAAATGGAGTAGAAAATTTACTTAAAGTATTAAAGAATGATGTAAAAATAGTAACTATATTTTTGCGTGTTCCAAAAGAAGAACTACAAAGGAGATTAGAAAATAGGATAGACAAACCAAGTCTAAAAGAAATACAATTAAGACTTAATAGATTTGATTATGAAGAATCAAAAATAGGAATGTATGACTATATAATAAAAAATAATGACCTAGAAAAAACAGTACAAATAATAATGACAATAATTGAAAATGAGTATAATTTAAAAAATGCAGAATTTTAAAAAATATATACTAACTGATAATGTATTAAAACATAGAGGAAGGGTATTCTGGTAAACCAGAATACCCTTAAGGCTTAGAAACGGTAAAAGTACACAATATGTTTATCTTTATTAATTTCAACAGGTCCTAAATGCCCTGTTTTTTTCTGGATTTGTTTAATCTTCTCTTCATCTGAAAGAGTTTCATCTCGCATTACTGCTTGAACAATTTGATATCCAGAGTCGGTATTAATCATATTGACTCCACCAATTTTCCAATCCTGCATTGTTGTCGTCGTTGTCATAAAGTTTTCCTCCTTTTATGCCTTAATAAAGGCTGTGTAATAAATTAAAATGTTACCATACATATATATTAACATAAATTTAGAAAAAAATCAAGAACATATTGACATAAGATGGAAAATTATGTATAATAATAATTGTAACAATTAACTAATAGATATTTTATTAGTATAGGAGGAAGTAGCAAATGAAGATGCTTGAAATTGAAAAGGAAAATGGATTGCATCGGATAACCGAGGCAGAAGCAAATGAATTTTTGCAAGATGGAGTAAATATAATACTCCAAGCCAGCGATAGAGACTTTTATGAGATAGATACTGTGAGAGATTTGGAAAACAGTAAAAGACTATTTGACATGAATATATACTCGAAATTCTTACTATTTATCGAATAAAGTTTTACCTCCTAATGAAAATCCAGCCACAATAGGCTGGATTTTCTCTTGCTAAATATGAATCAAAAAATCTTTATTGTAAAAGATTAAAAAATTTGCTATACTTAATGTATTATATGAAAAAATTAGGAGAAAGTAATGATAGCAGAAGTTATAATACAAAGCAATGTAAAAAACTTAAACAAAACATTTGACTATAAATTACCAGAAGAATATGAAAAAAATGCTTTAGAACTAATAGGTGCTAGAGTATTAGTACCATTTGGAAGAATGAAAACTTTAGAAGAAGGTTATATAGTTAATATAAAAGAAGCAACAGAGTATGAAGTAAAAGAGATAGCAAAAATAGCAGAAAAATATTTAAACATAGAAAAAATTAATCTCGCTAAATATATATCAAAAAGATACTTTTGCAATGTATCAGATTGCTTAAAACTAATGTTACCTCCTGGAACTACAAGAAAAAATGTAAAAGATAGAGTAAAAGATAAAAGCATAAACTTTGTCACACTAAAGAAGGATGTTTTAGATATAGAAGAAGATATTGAAAATGGAAATGTAAAATCTGAAAAACAAATAAGAACATTAAAATTTATAATAGAAAATGGTGATGCGTTAGTATCAGACTTAGAAATGTTTGCAGATAGTTCAAGAGCGGTTGTAAATACATTATGCAAAAATGGATATTTAGAATATATAGAAAAAAAGATTGAAAGAAATCCATTTGAATTTAAGGATATAAAAAGGACCAAAAAGCTTGTATTAACAGAAGAGCAACAAAAAGCATATAATATAATATGTGATTCTATGGATGACATGCTATTTTCAGAATTTTTAATCTTTGGAGTTACTGGTTCGGGAAAAACAGAGATTTATTTACAATTAATAGAAAAGGCACTAAAAGAAGGTAAAAGCAGTATACTTTTAGTTCCAGAAATATCACTTACTCCCCAAACTGTAGATAGATTTATATCTAGATTCGGAAAAGAAGAAATAGCAGTTTTGCACAGTAAACTATCCATAGGAGAAAGATATGATGAATGGAATAAAATAAATGAAGGAAGAGCGAAAATAGTAATAGGTGCACGCTCAGCAATATTTGCACCAACAAAAAATTTGGGACTAGTTATAATAGACGAAGAGCATGATAGTTCATATAAATCAGAAATGACTCCAAGATATGATGCAAAAGATGTAGCAAGGTATATCTGTAAAGAAAATAATATACCATTGGTATTAGGGAGTGCAACTCCTGATATAGATACATATTATAAAGCAAAAAAAGAAGAAATAATGCTTTTAGAACTTACTAAAAGAGCAAATTCATCTGAATTGCCAGAAGTAGAGGTCATAGACTTAAGAGAAGAATTAGCTAAAGGTAATAAATCGATGATAAGTACTAGATTGTATACAGAGATCGAAAAAAATCTAAAAAATAAAAAACAAACAATATTATATTTAAATAGAAGAGGATTCGCAACATTTGTTATGTGTAGGAAATGTGGATATACAGTTAAATGCAAGAATTGTGACATAAATTTAACATATCACTCTAGTCAAAATAAATTAAAATGCCACTACTGTGGATATGAAGAAAAAATATTAAAAATTTGTCCGGAATGCGGAAGTACACAGATTAGATATTTTGGAACAGGTACTCAAAAACTAGAATATGAAGTAAAGAAATTATTTCCGAATAGTACTACAATTAGAATGGATATTGACACAGTTAATAAAAAAAATTCACATGAGCAAATATTAGAAAAATTTAAAAACGAAAATATAGATATACTTATAGGAACACAAATGGTAGTAAAAGGACATCATTTCCCAAATGTAACATTAGTTGGAGTGATTGCAGCAGATGGAAGTTTAAACATAGATGATTTTAGAGCCAATGAAAAAACTTTTCAGATTCTAACACAGGTAGCAGGTAGAGCAGGAAGAGGGGAGGATAAGGGAAGAGTTATAATCCAGACCTATAATCCAGACAATTTTAGTATAGAATGTGCTAAAAAACAAAATTATGAATTATTTTACAATACTGAAATAGCTATGCGAAAACAATTGAAATATCCTCCATTTTGCGATATAATAATAATTGGATTTGCATCAAAAAATGAAGAAGAAGTATATAAAATAGCAAATAAAATACATTTATATTTGAAAAATAGAGTATTAAAAGAAAATATAGGTATAATACTTTATAAAGCAATTCCATCTCCAATTGATAAAATTAAAAATAAATATCGATGGAGAATACTTATAAAATGTAAATTTTCAGATGATATTATAAAATTAATAAATGATACATTAGAAGAATTTTATAAATATAAACAAAAAGAAACTAGACTAACGGTTGATGTAAACCCACATAATATGATGTCATTATAATAAAACTGTACGTTAACGAAATTATAGGTTTCGATGCACTATTGCAGTAACTCGTTTTGCAAATGTGCATAGCTCAAGAAAAAAGTATGAGGATTTTAATGAAGTGTGTATTTAGAGAGGAGGAAAAATTAATGGCAATAAGACAAATAAGAGAAAATGGAGACGAAATCTTAAGAAAAAAATCTAGAATAGTGGAAGTAGTAGATGACAAAATAAGAGAACTATTAGATGATATGTTAGAAACAATGCACAAATATAACGGAGTTGGTTTGGCTGCACCACAAGTAGGAATCCTGAAAAGAGTAGTGGTAATAGACTTATATGATGGTAATGAGCCATTAAAATTAGTAAATCCAATAATTACAAAAACCAAAGGAAAGCAAGAGGTTGAAGAAGGCTGTTTAAGCTTTCCAAACCAATATGCAAAGGTAATAAGACCAGAAGAAATAGTAGCAGAAGCATTAAATGAAAAGGGCGAAAAAATTAAAATAAAGGCTAAAGGACTATTAGCTCAAGCAATCTGCCATGAAGTAGACCATTTAGATGGAGTTTTATTTGTAGATAATATGATACCAGGTACATTGGAATATGTGGAACCTGAAAAAAATTAATCTAAAATACAAGTAAAAAGATATTGCATAATAGTAGTGTTATTTAATATTTTTTAAAAAATTTATAAATTTTTAAATTATTAGTTGTTGAAATAACAAAACTATAATAGGTCTTTGGAAGGAGTAAGAAATTAAATGTTAAAAATAGTTTTTATGGGAACACCAGATTTTGCAGAAAAATCATTGGAGAAAGTGTTTGAAGCGGGATATAAAATAGAAGCGGTTATAACCAATCCAGATAAGCCAAAAGGAAGAGGCATGAAACTTATTTCATCACCAGTAAAGCAATTTGCAGAAGCAAAAGGTTTAAATGTGTTACAACCACAAAAAATAAAAAACAATAATGAATTTATTGAAGAAATAAAAAAAATAAATCCGGATGTTATTTGTGTAGTTGCATATGGAAAAATTCTTCCAAAGGAAATTTTAGATATTCCAAAGTTAGGTTGTATAAATGTGCATGGCTCATTGCTTCCTAAATATAGAGGGGCTGCTCCAATACAATGGGCAGTGTTGAATGGAGATAAAACTACAGGAATTACTACAATGTATATGGACGTAGGAATGGACACTGGAGATATGATTTTAAAAGAGGAGACAGAAATTGGTGAAGATGAAACAACGGGAGAGCTATGGGAAAGATTATCTAATATAGGAGCAAATTTACTTGTAAAAACATTAGAACTAATCGAAAAAGGTGAAGCACCAAGAGAAAAACAAGGCGAAAATTATTCGGTAGCACCAATGCTAGAAAAAGAAATGGCACATATAAGCTGGCAAAATCAGACAGCAAAGCAGATAAAAAATCTAGTTAGAGGGTTAAATCCTATTATGGGAGCTTATAGTTTGGAAAATGACAAAAAAATAAAATTCTGGAAAGTAGAAGCAATAACAAATGAAGATATTATTAATATTTTTCCAGAATTTAAGGATTATGATTATAAACTAAATGCAATAGAACCAGGTACAATTTTATTCTCTAATGAAAAAACAGGGTTATATATAAAGGCGAAAGATGGAATAATTAAAGTGCTAGAAATACAGGGAGAAAATGCTAAAAGAATGAATATTAGTGACTTTTTAAGAGGAAACAAACTGGAAGTTGGAACAATTTTTGAATAAGAGAAAGTTAAGAATAATAGTTGCTAACTGCATTTGCAACATAAAAGCACGGTATATGTATATTTTTCAAATTTTTTGTACCTTGCTGGTCGAAACCATCTAAGCACAAAATAACTATGATAAAATTTTAAATTTCAGCCATCAGTTAAATAACATATAAAGAAAAAAAGAGCATTATGTGCTAGGTTTCTCCAATTCGCACTCGCGAAAAGCGCTCGTTTGGTCGCTGCGCGGTACTGCAAAATGTTTCAAAATATACATATATCGTGCTTTTACGAATTAAAAGTCATTTAAGCCATTATTATGCAACTATTAAAAAACACAATTTTTGGAAAATAGTTGCAAAATTTGTAATATAATAGTATAATATATAGTGTGTGAATATAATTTAAAAAGTAATACAAACATAGATTAAGTGCATAATATTATATAGATAAGGAAAAGGAGAAAAACAATGGATTATTTATATATGTTTCAGCAGGCACTCGTATGGTTATTAACAATATTTTGGGGTTATCAATTAATAATAAGCATATGCTCACTTGTTAAACTAAAAGATAAACCAATTTTAGAAGAAAAAATAAACAAATTTATGGCAATTATACCAGCGCATAACGAAGAAAATGTTATAGAAGCATTAATAGAAAGCTTAAACAATCAAGATTATCCAAAAGACAAGTATGATATATACGTTATAGCAGATAATTGTACAGACAGGACAGCAGAAATAGCAAAAAATAATGGTGCAATTGTTTTGGAAAGATTTGATGAGGAGCATAAAACAAAAGGATATGCTTTACAATGGTTTTTAAATAAAAAAATAGAAGAAAATGCTGATTATGATGCATTTTGTATATTTGATGCTGACAATATAGTGGACAAAAACTTTTTAAAAGCAATGAACAAAAAACTTTGCCAAGGAGAAGAAGTAGTTCAAGGATATAGAGACATAAAAAATCCTACAGATAGTTGGGTATCAGCTGGCTATGCATTATTCTACTGGACAATGAATAGATTTTATCATTTAGCAAGATATAATTTGGGACTATCTCCACTTATAAATGGTACAGGTTTTATGGTAAAATTTGATGTAATTAAACCAGAAGGTTGGAATACAAAAACACTTACAGAAGATATAGAATTTTCATTAAAAAGAATAATTTCAGGAAGAAGATTAGGTTGGGCAACTGATGCAATTGTATATGATGAGCAACCAGTTGGATTTAAACAATCTTGGAAACAAAGAACAAGATGGACAGTAGGCCACATACAATGTATGACTGAATATACAAAGCCACTTGCAGCAGCAGTAAAAGAAAACAAAACAATGATGAATTTTGATGGATTATTGTATATATTAGGAAGTATACCGATGTTTATATTAACATTAATACTATTGTTTTTGAATTTTGTCATATATGTTGCAAATGGTATGACAGCAGTAGACTTAGTTATAAACTGCCTAAGGTATCTAATACCAACATTTTTACTACCAATATTTACAGCAATACTAATAATGATATTAGATAAAAAGCCAATAAGACCTATGATAAAAGGATTGCTTTGTTATCCGTTATTTTTAGGATCTTGGATATTAATAAATTTTAAATGTCTATTTAAACGTGATACAAGTTGGGATAAAATTGAACATGTTAGAAATGTAAAAATAAATGAAGTATAAGATGTAAAAATAGTAGTATTTATAAGACAATGTGTTCTCTATAATGCTGCTATTTTTTAGATTACAGGAAAATTTCTTCCTATAATTTAAAGAGGTCACAATTGCTAATGTATTTAGGTTTTTTGCTTTATAGTTGAAAAATTAAATTGCATGAATAAATGGGGGTGACCTTCATCGCTTTGTCGAATTAAAACGAAATTGGAGAGTGAAAAAATGAGTTTAATATATAAGCCGCGAATATATGCTTTTGTTGGACCATCTGGAACAGG
>CALXND010000018.1 GCA_944389655.1 uncultured Clostridia bacterium
ATTTGTATTTTGTGCTGCCAAAAGTGCATAAAATAAATCAGTGTAAGGAACACATAGAATTACTTCATTTTCAGTATTCTTTACAAGTGGTGTTAATTCATCTATAAATCTAATTGTCTCATCTGGAAGCATATTCATTTTCCAATTACCTGCAATTACTTTTCTTCTCATCTATTATCCTCCATTTGAACTTTAGGGACAATCATCAAAATTCATTTTTCTAAACTTTAAATTTAGACAAGCGTTCCTAGAATTCTTTTTTCAAAATGTATTTATTTTTTGAATTTTGAACTTTAAGGAATGCCCCTAAAGTTCAATAGAATTATCTTTTACTGGTTCTTGTGTTTTTGCATCATCCACTTTTGTTTTTTCTTCCTTATCTGTTAGACAAGCGATTCCTGGTAGTACTTTACCTTCTAATAACTCAAGTGAAGCTCCACCACCTGTTGATATATGTGAAAAATTATCTTCTAAACCTAATTTCTTTATTGCTGCAACAGAATCTCCTCCGCCAACTATCGATACTGCTTTAGTTCCAGCAATTGCTTCTGCAGTTTTTTCAGTTCCTATACTAAATTTTTCTACTTCGCATATTCCAAGTGGTCCATTCCATAATATTGTTTTTGCTTTTTGTAATTCATTTGCAAAATCTCTTGATGTACGTGGACCAATGTCACAACCTTGCCATCCTTTTTCTATTTTATCTGATTCTACAACTTTATCCCTTGATTTTTCCAAGAAATCAAAAAATGCTTTTTGTTTTGCTTTCTTATCTAAGCTCTCGTCTGTTTCTTCTTGTACTGGTGCAACTACTGTATCTGTTGGAAGTACAATTTTTACTCCTGCTTTATCTGCTTTTTCCATAATTGTTTTTGCTTCTTCTATTTTATCTTCTTCGCATAAAGAGTCACCAATTTCATATCCTTTTGCTTTTAAAAATGTATATGACATTCCTCCACCTATTAAAATCTCATCTACTTTGTCTAAAAGATTTTCTATTACACCTATTTTATCTGAAACTTTTGCTCCTCCGAGTACTGCTATAAATGGTTTTTCTGGATTTTCTAGTGTTCCATTTAAAAATTTCACTTCTTTTTGCATTAAATATCCTTGTACAGCTTCATCTACATGATGTGCAACACCTTCAGTTGAACTATGTGCTCTATGTGCTGTTCCAAACGCATCATTTACATATATTCCATCAGTTAAGTTAGCAAGTTCTAAAGATAATGTATCATCATTTTTTTCTTCTCTTGGATCAAATCTAACATTTTCTAAAAGTGCAACCTGTCCATCTGATAAACCGTTTGTAATGCTTTTTGCACTTTCTCCTGTTGTATCTGTAGCAAATTTAACATCTGTTCCTAATAGGTCTGTTAATTCACTTGCGACTGGTTTTAGAGAGTATTCCTCTTTTACTTCTCCCTTTGGTCTTCCTAGATGTGAGCAAAGAATAACTTTAGCTCCATGACTCATTAAATATTGTATTGTAGGAAGTGCTGCTGTTATTCTTGTGTTATCAGTTATTTTGCCATCTTTTAATGGTACATTAAAATCACATCTAACTAAAACTTTTTTTCCTCTAACATCAATGTCTTCAATTGTTTTCTTATTCATTAAACCTCATCCTTTCTTTGTTCATGCCGTTTTAGGTTTCCAACTGTAGGTAGGAAATCCTAAAGAGTTATTTCGATTATAGACCGTGAATTGTAATATAACTTAATTTATAAGAGGCTAGAATAATATTCAAAATATATGAGAATATGGAATGTGCTTTAAACATATACACTCATTAAGAAATTTTTGCAAATGAATCTCGAATACCTTTGAAGTCACTGCCAAAATTTCGTTAGAATTAGTGTAAAAATCAGCTTGACCGACATATCCGAAATATATTTTTTATATTGTTCTAGCCTCTATTTTTAATTCCAAACAAAATGGTTACAATATTTATTTATTTGCAATATACATAGCTAAATCAACAAGTTTGTTTGAATAACCCCATTCATTATCATACCATGCAACTAATTTAACAAATGTATCTGTTAAAGCTATTCCTGCTGCTGCATCAAATATAGATGTGTGTGGGTCATGTATAAAGTCAGATGATACAACTGGCTCATCTGTGTATTCCATTATACCTTTCATCTCGTTTTCGCATGCTTTCTTTATAGCATTACATATTTCTTCATATGTTGCAGGTTTTGCTAAATTAACTGTTAAGTCAACTACAGAAACATCAACTGTTGGTACTCTAAATGACATACCTGTTAATTTTCCATTTAATGATGGTATAACTTTTCCAACTGCTTTTGCAGCTCCTGTTGATGATGGTATTATATTTGCTGATGCAGCTCTACCACCTCTCCAATCTTTTTTAGATGCTCCATCAACTGTTTTTTGTGTTGCTGTTGTTGAGTGAACTGTTGTCATTAATCCATCTTTTATTCCAAAGTTATCGTTTATAACTTTTGCAAGTGGTGCTAAACAGTTTGTTGTACATGATGCATTTGAGATTATATTCATATCTGGTGTGTAAGTATCATTATTAACTCCCATTACGAACATTGGTGCATCTTTTGATGGTGCAGATATAATTACTTTTTTAGCTCCTGCATCTAAATGTGCCTGTGCTTTTTCCATTGTTGTAAATACTCCTGAACATTCTAATACATATTCTACTCCATCTTTTCCCCATGGAATATCTTTTGGGTCTTTTTCATTATATACTTTTATTTCTTTTCCATTTACTATTAATTTTCCTTCTTCTGCTGATACTGTTCCATTAAATCTTCCATGAACTGTATCGTATTTAACCATATAAGCCATATAGTCTGCTGCTATAAAAGGATCATTTATTGCAACTACCTCTACTCCTTCTCTTGAAAGTGCGGCTTGGAATGCTAAGTTTCCTATTCTTCCAAATCCATTAATACCAATTTTTATTGACATATAAATTCCTCCTATCTCTGATGCTTATTTTGCATCTGTTTAATTATTATAACCTAAACATCATTATTTTATATCAATTTTACTTATATTTCAAGTGAATTTTGTCGATTTCACAAAAAAGTCACAGTTTACTATAACGAACAAAGCGGCCTTGGTCACCCTTTGTTCGTGCCGATTCAGGTTTCCAAATATAAGGAGGAAATCCTAAAAAAGATGTCGATTATAGCCTTTTTATGTAATAGGAATTTCAGAGAAATTTTCTATTACATAGGAAAAGCATGCTCTAGCGAAAGCAAAGCTTTCGGCGCATACATGTGCACTTTGCTTCGCAAATATGCACAGCCCAAGGTAGCCTAACCTTGTTGTATACGGAAAAATCATTAAAAACACAGAAATATCAAAGAAAAAGTCGATTTTTCTATACAATAAAAAATCGAACAATGAAATAATCTCATTTGTTCGATTCTTATATTATAATTCAATATCTCCTGTTATTTCAATTTCTTTTAACCAGAAATTCTTAAATCCTTCACCAGTTACTGGTTTAAATAAGAAATTATGCACACTTTCGCCTGTTATCTCTTGATGCCAGAAATCATGTACTTCTTGGAAAACTTTTTCTTGCATTGAGGTAAGGTTAAGTTCTATGTCTTGGCATAAAAAATTTCTTATTTTTGTCCATACACTTACTTGAGCAGGTAAATTATTAGTGTTAAAATTATTATCTATAGGATTTTCCATAACTTAGTTTCCTCCTTCGTGTTCTAAATCATTATTATCACAATATTTATACAACATTTAAAATCAATAATCAAGTATATTTTTTCATTTTTATTTCCGTATCCCGTATACAGACTGCATTTCGTGTTTTATTACATTTGCATTACATTTTAGTTACATTTATATTACGTTTTTCTTGCATATTCTATTAAATGCTTAATTTTTAATTATTATCTTTCATATATTAAATTTCCATTTGGCTTCCTAAAAAGCTTGCAGCGGATTGCACTACCTTTTGCTCTACTTCTGTCATTTTTGTTCCCTTATCTTTTGCAAGTAGAATTACTGTTCCTATTGTGTCTCCGTCAGAAATAATTGGATATACAACTTGCGAATTAAATCTTCTTTCTTTATTGTCATTTTTAGTAATTGGGACTGATAAGTCGTTATTCTCCTTACTCGTATACTTTTCTTTATCTTCCATTATTTTTTCTAATTCTTCACTAACACTTTGTTCTAAAAATTCCTTTTTTGAGCCTCCAGATACTGCAATTACTGTGTCTTTATCTGTAACAAGTGCTATATGACCAGTAGTTTTTGCAAGTGTCTCCGCATATTCTGTTGCAAATTCTGACAGTTCTCCTATTGGAGAATATTTTTTTAATATTACCTCTCCTTCTTTATCTGTAAATATCTCCAATGGATCACCGCTCTTTTATTCTTAAAGTTTTACGTATTTCTTTTGGTATAACAACTCTACCTAAATCATCTATTCTTCTTACAACTCCTGTTGCTTTCATAATTTTCCTCCTTTTTAAATTTATGTCTACTCTTATTATTACAAAAGAGGAAAATTTTATACATCTTTTTATTTATAAACTTTATTTTCTTATATTATTCATTTTTAAAATGTAGAATTTTCTTGTGGTAATTCTTCTAATACTTGTTCTGGTTCGTTCTTTTTATATTCTTTTATTACATTTCCTAATTCTTCCGCAAAGTCTTGAAGTATTACAATTTTTATAGTTGGTTCTTTTCCGTCAATATAGTCATCCATAACTTGTTTTAATTTTTTCAAATTTGGTAATTCGTCTTGTAATTTATCTCCAAAACGCTTTGCTCTATCTAGAAGTTTTTCTTTTATTGTAACTATGTCTTCATTACTTGCACATGATATTCTTTGAAACATTTGGAATACATCATAATACTTAAATATTGGAATTTGCATACATTCCTTATCAAATCTATCATAGAATTGCTCCATTTTCATTGGAATATACTTGAATATTTCTTCTGCTTTTTCTTTGTACATTCTTTCTTCTAGTTGAGCATTTATGTTATTAAAGTGTGTTAAAATTTCTTCCATGTCTTCTGACTTATCTTCCTCTATAGCAAGACTTGCAAGTTCCTCGTCCACATTTGCACAATAACTTGAAGTTAAAGAAGATACGTTCATTCCATTTAAGAACACGCTTTTTATTGTTTTCATATCATAATCAATTAAGCCTTTTCTTACAAAATGTGCAAAATAAGCAAATAGTTTTACTACATTTATTAGTTCTATTCTGCCGTATTTAACATCTTCTAGCACCTCTGATACAACCCCTGCAAACTGGTCATCAGATATTTTCCAATACTCTTCTGTAAGAAGTCTTTTATATCCTGGCAATTTATCTGTGTCTACTGTATTTATTATTGCTTCCATATCTTGCTTGAATACTTTCATATCAAAAATACGTGTACGAACATATAATTCTATAAATTTAAAGAATCTATATTCTGCTTTAAAATTGTAATAATAGTTGTTATCAAATTCTTTAATATAAAATTGTCTGTTATCCATAAATACCCTTGATGAAACAAGTATTGCTTTATATTCTTCGTTGTTGTATATGTTTACAAATTTATCTTTTGTAATCTTTCCTGCTTTAATTTCAAATGAAATTGCTATTGTAAATATAAGCATTGTTTGTAATACTCTATGATTTGTATTTGGGTATGACTTATTTACCATATCGAATATTTTCTTAAAGTTTGTTAATGAATGTTTTAAAATTCTTAAATTTCTAGTACCACTTTTATTAAATGTAGAAATTATAAGGTTCGTATTTTCTCTTAAAAATCTAATTAGATCTGAACAGTTTTCATACCTCATTAACAATCCATTTATGATATAATTAAATTCTGGTGCATATTCAAATGTTTCACCAATTAACTTTTCCTTTATTCTTTCGTAATCATTCGCTTTATCGAAAACATATTCTATTGTGTCTCTAATTCTTTCAACCATTGGTTTATCTGTTTTTATATTTAATTTATTTTCTTTGTCCAATAAATATGTTGCAATAAAAGTCTTCATTTCTAGATTACTATTTTTTAGTTTTGTAGATAACTCTTTTTCGTTACATATAATTATAGTTTTAATGTGGTCATGTTCTACGAAGTTATTTATATATCCCAAAATATCTATAACATCAACATTTGCCCTCTCTAAATCATCAAAACACAATACTTTATCGTCTGTAGAAAAGAATTGACCATAATCTATTCTATCACCATTTTGAGTTACACCAAAAAAGTTTGCCATATCTAAACCTGTCTTTGCATATTCTGGTATGTTTTTTACTCCACTTGCATCCATATATTTTTTTAAATTTCTGTCCATAAGCTGTGTTGTCTCAATAAATATTTTTTTACTAATTTCCTCTAAATTAGATATACCATAAAGAGACATATATATTGCGGTATAACGTCTTCCATTTAATTGCATAGATTCTATTTTAGGCTTTATTTTATTATTCCAAAAATATGTTTTTCCGCTTCCCCATTCACCATTTATCATTATTGCATAATCTGTATAATCTGACCTTATATAATCTAATATGCTTTCAACTAAGTCTTCCATTACGTTCTCCTTTCTTTACTTTTGTTCTTTTTTATTGTATAGGAAAAATCGACTTATTACTTGATATTTCAGTACTTTTGACGATTTTTCCTATACAACAAGGTTAGGTTTCCTTGGGCTGTGCATATTTGCGAAGCAAATTGCACATGTATGCGCCGAAAGCTATGCTTTCGCTAGAGCACACTTTTCTTATTAAATTGCTATTAATATTTTTTTATTGCAAATTCGTAAAACATAAAATGTAAATTCTAAAAAATTAAAGTAAACAGTTACAAGTATCAACAATTAATCTTTTGCAAGTGTTAATATACCAATTTTACTTGGCTTTGCTTTTACAAGCTCTTTTTTACATGCCTCTACAGTATTTCCTGTAGTGTATATATCATCAAAAATCAAAATTCTTTTATTATACATTTTCTCTGAATTTGCTAAATCATATACATTTTTTGTATTTTCTTCCCTATCTTGTTTATTTAAAGAGCTCTGTACTTTATTATCTTTTATCTTTATTAAAACATCTGTATATACTTTAATTCCAACATTTTTAGCAATTTCTTTTGCCATTAATTCACTCTGATTATATCCTCTTTTTCGTATTTTCGTTTTAAACATTGGCACTGGAATAATTATATCATAACTTTTTATAAATTCTACAATTTTTTTGTTTTTTACAATAAATTCACAAAAAGTTTTATATAAATATGACTTATCATTAAATTTATAATCTAAAATCAAATTTCTAATTACATTTTCATATTTAAACACATGTAATTTAAAAATCCTCGTACCCTCTACTCCTTTTATTACAACTTTACGCTTTATATCTAGACTATTATCTATATTTTCACACTTATTAGCTCTAACCAAGCTATATCTTTCCAACTCTCTTTCACAATTTTTACATAAATATCCTTCTCCAAGTTTGCCACATACACCACATGCCGGCAAAAAAATATATTCAAGAATTTTTTCTAAAATTTTCAACTCTCCTCCTTTTTTGCGCAAATAGGGTCAGACCCTATTTGCGCAATTTAAATGCTAGTCCTGTATTTCTTTTCTTGTTATCGCTATTGTATATCATAAAGTCTATTATGTTTTTACTTCCAATTACTATTAGTAGTTTCTTTGCTCTAGTCATGCCAGTGTATAGTAAATTTCTAGTAAGGAGCATTGGAGCAGTTTGTGATATTGGCATTATTACAACATCGAATTCACTTCCGTTGCGCCTTATGTATTGTTATAGCATATGCGTGTTCTATTTGTTCTAATTCATTAAACTGGTACCAAACTTCTTTTTCGTCATCGAATTTTATTTTTATTTGTTTGTTGAATTCGTCTATTATATCTATTGTTCCAAATTCTCCATTAAATACTCCGCTTCCACTCTCAAAGTTTGGATTTCTTTTTTCCCAGTATATATCATAGTTATTTTTTATCTGCATTATTCTATCTCCTTCACGGAAGATAGTATCTGCAAATTTACGTTCTTTTTTTGTTTCTGAAGCAGGATTTACAGCTTGTTGTAAAATTTTATTTAGTTCTTTGGTTCCAAGCTCGCCTTTTTTTGTAGGTGTAATTACTTGTATATTTTTTAAGAAATCGTAATTACCATAATTTTTTAGTCTTTCTCCACTTAGTGTTATTACATTATATAAAATTTTCTCTTTATTACTTTCACATATGTAGAAAAAGTCCTCTATAAATTTTGTCTCACTATCTACTTCATTTTCTTTAGGTTGTTCTTTTTTATTAATATCATTAGTTTTATTTTTTTCATTAATGTTAAGATTTTTGTTTTCTCCATTTAATTTAACATTTTTTTCTTCTATTTCTTGCTTTGTAATAAAGCCTAGACCTTCATTTACTCTATGCGAATTTACTATTATTTTGCTTCTAGCAGCTTGTCTAAAAATTTTATTTAATGTTATTGTTGTTATTCTTTCAGATTCAATTATGTCCTTTAGTACATTTCCTGGACCAACTGATGGAAGCTGATCTATATCTCCTACTAAAACTAGTTTCGTACCTTTGTATAATGCTTTGCACAAATAGTTCATAAGAAATAAATCTACCATTGACATTTCATCAACAATAACAATATCTCCATCTATTGGTGCAACTGAGATTTCTGTGTTAATTCCCTGGTTTTCGTCTGAGAATTTGCCAATTTCCAATAGTCTATGTAAAGTTTTAGCTTCTTCGCCTGTTGTTTCTGTCATTTTTTTGGCAGCTCTTCCTGTTGGTGCACAAAGTACTGGCTTCATTCCATTATGTTTAAAAATATCTATAATTGTTTTTATTATTGTGGTTTTTCCTGTTCCTGGTCCTCCTGTAATTACACATACATTGTTTTCATTTATTGTTTTTATAGCTTCTATTTGCTTTTCTGAAAGTTCTATATTTGCTTTTTCTTCAAATAATTCTAATTCTTTATCAAATTTTTTTATTTTTTTAATGTTATTATATTCTGCAAGTCCTATCAATCTTTCTGCGATGTTCTGTTCAGCTTTATAGTATTCTTTAAGATATACCCATTCTTCTTTCTCTCTATCTTCTAGGATTATTTCTTCTTTGGCCTTCATATTTATAATAGCATCTTCAATATCGTTTTCGCTTACGTTTAATAGTTTTTTTACATACTCTACTAAATTCTCAAATCTAGTACAACAGTGTCCATTATATGTCATTATTATTAATGCGTGTTTTATTCCACTTCTAATACGTTTTTCGTTATTATATTCCATTCCCATTCCCAATGCCATTTTGTCTATTTGCTCAAAATTGACTTTATTTACTAAATCAATTAATATATATGGGTTTGCTTCTATTTCGTCGATTGCATTTGCTCCTAATGCTTTGTATATTTTTTCTGCACTTTGCGGACCTATTCCAAATTTATCTAAATATCCAACTAACTGCCACACTTCCCAATTTTCAACAAATGTATTGGCAATGTCTATTGCCTTATCTTTTGATATACCTTTTACTTGTGCTAATTTTTCTGGTTCAAATTTAAATACATTTATTGTATCTTCTCCGAACATGTCCACTATATGTTTTGCAGTTGCAGGTCCAATTCCTTTTATTCCGCAGTTTGCTAAATATCTTTCTAATGCCTTTGTTGTTTGTGGCATTTTTTTCTCGAAGGTATCTACTTTAAATTGCTTTCCATATTCTTGATGTTCTACAAATTTTCCAATAACACTAAGAGTATCACCTATATTTACAAAAGGCAGATACCCAACTATTGTAGTTTCATCTTCTATTTCTGAATAGACTAATTCTTCTAAACTGCTATCTATGATTCCGAAGCTGACTATATTCGCTATTTTGTTCTTCTTTTTTGTTTCGTTTTTTTGTCGCTTCTTTATCTATTTTTAATACTGCTATGCAGTAACTATTTATCTCGTTTTTATATATTATTTCTATGACTTCGCCTTGTAATTCCAATTCTTTACCTCTTTTTCTAACTGTCTTTTTGTTTCTTGTTTTTTAGCTCCTCTTTTAAACACTCATATACGTAACTTGAAGATTCATAATATACATTATAAAATCTTTTTTCTAACATTATTCCTATTCTATCATTATTTTGTGTTTTATTCAATACCATCATTATCCATTATTGTGATTCCTTTATGCTATCAATAATTTCTTTACAGTCTTTCCAATTAGCTACCTTTATATTTTCACAGTCTTTACTTAGTTTATTTAATATTTTCATTGTTTCGTCTGTTGAGTCTAAATCTGTTACTATTATATCTTTTATTTCTTCTTCTCTCCCATACATTATTCTAAAAAGAAATGTTCTTAAAAATCCTTCTATTCTATTTTCTTGGTTTTTCGTCGCTATGATTATATAAATTCCATCTGATTTTAAATTTGTGTATGTACAAATATATATAATATTTTTTATGATTTCAAATAAGCCATATAAAGCAAGTATCCAAAATATTCCATTTACAATAAACTCTAGCATGATAGCCTCCATTTTTTATTACGACTCACTAATTTCTTTTTTTCACGAGTAATGTATGTTTTAAATTTTTATTTTTGGCCCCTCAACTACGTACAAACTGTACAAACTTCGTTTTACAGTTTGTAAACTTGTCGGTCCCATTTTAAGCACGGAAATCAAAAATTTAAAACATATATTACTTGTGCTTACAGGCCGTAAATTGTAACTACATTTTACTATTATTATATGATTGTATACTTTATAGAGTGTCAAATGCTTTTAAGGAAGAAAAAAATAGATAAATAGTACTTGCCTCCTATTTATCCATTTTTATTAATTATACTAATTGTAAAACAACAACTTCTGCTGCGTCTCCTCTACGGTTTCCAAGTTTAAGAATTCTTGTGTATCCTCCAACTCTTCCTTCATATTTTGGAGCTATTTCGTTGAATAGTTTTGCAATTAAATCTATATTATTGCCCTTTTCATCTTTTACTTTATTTATTGTTTTCATCATTTTTCTTCTTGCATTTAATCTTGATGGCATATCTTTTTGTCTTTTTTCAGTAGTTTCTTCTCTAACTACTTTTAGGTATTCTTTACCATTTTTGCTTTTTACAAGTTCTGTTACCTTGTTTCCTTTAGCATCTAATTTTGCTTTTGAAACTTTTACATCAACTGTTTCAAAATTATCTTTTTCTCTAACTGCTAAGGCTATAATACTATCTGCTATAGCTTTTACTTCTTTTGCTCTAGCTTCTGTTGTTTCTATTTTTCCATGTAGAATTAAATCAGTAACTTGAGTTCTAAGCATAGCTAATCTAGCATCTGTTGTTTTTCCTAATTTTCTATTAGTTGCCACTTTTTTCCCTCCTCTTTTACAAAGTTATAAATCTCACTTTTTTACGCTATTATTTATTCTTCTTCTTTTCTAAAGTCTAAACCTAATGCATGTAGTTTATTTGTAACTTCATCCAAAGATTTTTTTCCTAAATTTCTAACTTTCATCATATCAGCTTCTGATTTATTAGTTAAATCTTCAACTGTAGAAATACCAGCTCTTTTTAGACAATTGAATGACCTTACAGATAATTCTAGGTCTTCTATTGACATTTCAAGAACTTTTTCTTTCTTGTTTTCTTCTTTTTCTATCATAACTTGAGTATTTTTAGCTGTTTCTGATAAGTCTATAAATAATTCTAAATGTCCAGTCATAACTTTTGCTGCAAGGCTTAAAGCTTCATATGGTTTTAAACTTCCATCTGTCCATACCTCTATTGTTAATTTATCGTAATCTACTCTTTGTCCAACTCTTGTGTTTTCTACAGAATAATTTACTTTTTTAACTGGTGTATAGATTGAGTCTATTGGAAGCACACCAATTGCTTGATCTGGTTTTTTATTCTTTTCAGCATTATTATATCCTCTACCCATATCAGCTGTAAGTTCCATCTTTAGTGTTCCACCTTCTGAAACTGTTGCTATATGTAAATCTGGATTTAATATTTCTACTGTTCCATCTGTAATTATGTCTCCTGCTGTTACTTCGCCTGGTTCTTTAACATCAATTCTTAATGTTTTTTCTTCATTTTGATCTAGCTTAAGTCTTACATTTTTTAAATTTATAATTATCTCTGGAACATCCTCTACTACATTTGGTATTGTAGAAAATTCATGTAGAACTCCGTCTATTTTTACGCTTGTAATAGCACTTCCAGGAAGTGAAGATAGTAATATTCTTCTTAGTGAATTTCCAATTGTAATTCCATATCCTCTTTCCAATGGTTCACATATAAATTTTGCATAGTTACTATCATTGTCAATTTCTAAGCATTTAATATTTGGTCTTTCAAATTCTATCATTTTTACCTCCCAATTTTTTTAGAAATCTCACTTCTTCTTTAATCTATTATTTAGAGTAAAGCTCTACTATTAAGTGTTCTTCTACTGGTAAGTCTATATCTTCTCTTGAAGCTAGTCTTACAACTTTACCACTTAGTTTTTCAGCATCTTTTTCAAGCCATGCTGGAACTGGTCTTGCTGCATTTTCTTCTACATTTGCTTTTATAGCTCCATTGTCTTTTCTTATTTCTCTTACAGAAATTACATCTCCTGCTTTTACTAAGTATGATGGTATATCTACCTTATGTCCATTTACTTCAAAAGTTCCATGTGTTACTAGCATTCTTGCTTGCGCTCTTGAACTTCCATATCCTAATCTGTAAATAACATTATCTAATCTACTTTCTAATATTTGAAGCAATACTTCACCTGTTATACCTTTTTCTCTTAATGCCATTTCAAAGTATTTTCTAAATTGTTTTTCACTTACTCCATAGTAAGCTTTTGTTTTTTGTTTTTCTCTTAATTGTGTACCATATTCAGAAAGTTTTTTCTTCTTTTGACCATTTTGGCCTGGTGCATAGTTTCTTCTTGATATGCTACATTTATCTGTATAACATCTAGAACCTTTTAGAAACAATTTTTGACCTTCTCTACGGCAAATACGGCATTGTTCATCTTTATATCTTGCCATTTTCTATTTTCTCCTTCCTTAAATTTATGTCAGGGAACATATATTTTTTATCTTTAATTATCTTTCATATGGTTTATATGTATTTTACCATTATGATTTTGTGATAATCCTTTATTTTAAGTGTTCTCCTGTTTATAATTATACTCTTCTTCTTTTTGGTGGTCTACAACCATTGTGTGGTATTGGAGTTACATCTTTTATACTGCTAATTTCCAATCCTGCTGATTGTAATGACCTTATTGCAGCTTCACGTCCAGAACCTGGTCCTTTAACATACACTTCTACTGATTTTAGTCCATGCTCCATTGCTGCTTTTGCTGCTGTCTCTGCTGCTTCACTAGCTGCAAATGGTGTACTTTTTCTTGAACCTTTAAATCCAAGTTCTCCGGCACTTGCCCAAGATAATGTATTACCTTGAGTATCGCTTATTGTAACTATTGTATTATTAAAACTAGAATGAATATGAGCCATACCTTTTTCTATGTTTTTTCTGTCTCTTCTTCTAGTTACTTTTTTTGTTACATTTTTAGCCATTTTAGTTTTTCCTCCTTTTTAGAATTCTCCTCTATTACGCTATTTTTCTTCATTCGTCTTCAAAAGCAAATTAATTATTTAAATTAAGAAACAAATATAAAATTTCGTTAATCTTAAGTCACATTAAAATCAAGTAATGCTTTCAATAAGCTTATTTTAATTCAAATTAAAAACGAATATAATGCTTCTTTATTCTTAAACCAAATCAAAGCAAGTAGTGCTTTCAATAAGTTTATTCTAATTCAAATTAGAAACAAGTATTATGTTCCTTTATTCTTAAATCAAATCAAAAGCAAGTAGTGATTTTAATAAGTTTATTTTAATTCAAATTAGAAGCAAGTATAACAAGGCAGCCGAGCTAATTTTTTTGAGACTATACGTTTTGTATGTCGAAAAAAATTATGCGAAGGCTAACACAGTTAGACGAAGCTTATAATTTGAATTAATTATTTTTTGCTTTTGCTAACTAACTTCCTAGGACCCTTTCTAGTACGAGCATTTGTTTTAGTTCTTTGTCCTCTAACTGGTAATCCTCTTCTATGTCTTAGTCCTCTATAGCAACCTATTTCTGTAAGTCTTTTAATATTTAAAGCAACTTCTCTACGTAAGTCTCCTTCTACTTTATATCCATCCATAGCTTTTCTTATTGCTTGTACTTGATCATCTGTTAAGTCTTTAACTCTTATATCAGGATTTACATTTGCTGCTTTTAATATTTTTTGTGAGCTTGTTAAACCTATACCATATATGTATGTTAAACCAATCTCAACTCTTTTTTCTCTAGGTAAATCTACGCCTGCTAAACGAGCCATATTTTTCTAGCACCTCCACATTTTATTTTGTAATATTTTTTGTTTGCTATTACTAAAGGTGAAATGCATTGATATACGGATTGATATATCAATCTTTAGTAATTTATCAAACTTATATATAAAGGGATTTAATCCCTTCTTGCATTAGTTTTATATCAAATTTCTAAAATTTCATATATTTTTTCTAACGCAATAAAACACAAACCAAATACATAATTATTATTTTTAATAATTACAGCCGCTATTCATTAGATTTGTGTTATTAACATTTTTATTATCCTTGTCTTTGTTTGTGTTTAGGGTTTTCGCAAATAACTCTAATTACACCTTTTCTTTTTATGACTTTACATTTTTCGCAAATTTTCTTTACTGATGGTCTTACTTTCATTTTTTACACCTCTTTACTCATATTATATAGATTTGGGTTAATTTTTTATTTTATTTAGCTCTCCAAGTTATTCTACCTCTGTTTAAATCATATGGTGAAAGTTCTACTTTTACTTTGTCGCCTGGTAAAATTTTTATGTAGTTCATTCTTAATTTACCTGAAATATGAGCTAATATTTGATGTCCATTTTCAAGTTCTACTTTAAATGTAGTATTAGGTAAAGTTTCTACAACTGTTCCTTCTACTTCTATAACATCTTCTTTTGACATATTGTCCTCCATTTTTAATTTATTAGTCAATTGTACTATTTTACAATAAATACCTATATAGTATATAACAAAATTAAACTAATGTCAATATTTCTGGCTCTTTTTCTGTAATTAAAATTGTATTTTCATAATGTGCAGATAAGCTTCCATCTTGAGTAATAATTGTCCAACCATCATAATCTTGATAAATGTCTCTTTTTCCTGCTATAACCATAGGTTCTACAGCCAGTGTCATACCTGGTTCTAATCTTACTCCTCTTCCTGCTTTTCCATAGTTTGGTATTCCTGGATCTTCGTGCATTTCTCTGCCTATTCCATGACCTTGAAATTCTCTTACTACACTATATCCATTTTTTTCTACAAACTCTCCTATAGCATGAGAAATATCTCCTATTCTATTTCCTTTTGTTGCATATTTAATTCCTTCAAAAAATGCCTGTTTAGTTATATCTACTAATCTTCTTGCCTCTTTGCTTCCATTTCCTACTATAAATGTTCTTGCTGCATCTCCATTAAATCCATCTTTATACACGACTAAATCTATACTTACGACGTCTCCATCTTTTATAATTTTGCTATGTGATGGTATTCCATGTATTACCTCGTCATTTATAGATATGCATAGTGTTGCTGGAAAATCTGGAACTCCCTTTATTCCACTTGGATAACCCTTTTGAGCAGGGATTGCACCATTTTCTTTTATTATTCTATATGCAAATTTGTCGAGTTCCATTGTAGACATTCCTGGTTTTATAACTTTTTCTATTTCTTTATATACTAGACTTGTTATCCTGCAAGCCTCTCGCATTAGTTTAATTTCCTTTTCTGATTTTATACTAACCACTTTTTGCCTCCATTAGAACTAAGTTTTATTAGTTACAGTATAATTGTTTTCTATATTTTTACTTATCTACCATTATACTGTAACTCTTATTTTTTATTTTCTAACAATATTAAACTTATATTCTTCTAAGAAATTTTTAATTTCTTCCACTGCCTTATCTAAATTCTTTGGATAAATTGAATATAAAGCATTGTTTTTTCTATAAAAATCTATTAAATCTTTTGAGTTTTGATGATATATTCCAAGTCTTTTTGTAACAGTTTCTTTGTTATCATCATCTCTTCTTTTTAATTCACTTCCACATATATCACATACGTTTTCTTGCTTTGGTGGTTTAGTTTTTTTGTTATATATTGCACCACAAGATTTATTGGTACAAATTAATCTGTTTACTATTCTTTCTATTATTTCATCATCTGGAACATCTAATTCAATCGCTACTCTTTTTGCTCCTGGTTTATTTTGTTTTAAAAACTCTCTTAATGCTTCTGCTTGCGTAGCTGTTCTTGGAAAACCATCTAGTATTGCTCCATTTGAAACATCTTCTTCTAACAATCTTGTTTGCACTGTTTCTATAACAACATCATCTGGAACTAATGCACCATTTTCTATATAGCCTTGTATTTTTTTCCCTAATTCTGTTCCTTTATTTATTTGTTCTCTAAATATATCTCCAGTAGAAATATGTACTAAATCTAAGTCATTTGATAATATTTTACCTATAGTTCCTTTTCCAGTTCCTGGAGCTCCTAGCATTACTATATACATCGCACTCACTACTCCTATTTTTCATTAACTTAATTTTGTTATATATTATTTACACAAGTTATCAGAGGAAAAATTTTATATTTTTTATCCTCTGATTACCTTAGTTTTATAATTTACAATTTTATATTATTGCATTTTTTAATTTAGATATATTAATAACGTACTGTATGCATAAGTTAAATTGTAAATTATTACTCTATTCTAAGAATCCTTTGTAATGTCTCATTACTAATTGAGATTCTAGTTGTTGTATTGTTTCTAATGCAACACCTACAACGATTAGTATAGATGTTCCTCCAAATGCTAAGTCTATTCCTGGAATAAATCTTACCATCATAGGAATAATTGCAATTATTGCTAGGTATAAACCACCAAACCATGTAAGTTTACTAATTATTGAAGATAGGTAATCTGTTGTTGGTTTTCCTGCTCTTATACCTGGTATAAATCCACCATTTCTTTTTATATTGTTTGAAACTTCTGCTGGATTAAATGTAGCATATGTATAGAAGAATGTAAATCCTACTATTAACAATAAATATATAATTGCGTTTGCAATTGTATAACCAAGACCAACTTGTGATGTTGATGATGCAATTGAGAAATTATATATTGTAGCCCAGAATCCAGTTTGGCTTGCTATATCTGGTATAAACATTTGTATTATCATTGCTGGAAATGTTAAGAATGATGATGCAAATATTATAGGCATAACTCCTGCCATAACAAGTTTTAATGGAATATGTGTATTTTGTGCACCAACCATTTTTCTTCCAACTACTCTTTTTGAATATTGTACAGGAACTCTTCTTTCAGCCTGTTGTACGAATACAACTGCTGCAACTAATATAATTGCTCCTATTATAATTCCTAATGCAACTAAAAGTCCTGTTGTACTAAATGCTCCAGTACCCATTATTAAGTTCCATACTGTAGTTACTGCTCCAGGAAGTCCTGCAACTATACCTACAAATATTATTATTGATATACCATTTCCTATACCTTTGTTTGTAATTTCATCTCCTAGCCACATAAGTAATGCTGTTCCTGCCATTAGCGAAATTACAACTGTAAATCCTGTCATGAAATCTTTTCCCATGAATATTCCTGATGAGCTATATGATAGGTATATTCCTAAACCTTCAATTAATGCTAAGAATACAGTAAGAATTTTTGTATATCTATTTACTTTCTTTCTGCCTTCTTCTCCTCCTTCTTTAGCTAGTCTTTCTAAAGAAGGAATTACCATTGTTAATAATTGAAATACAATTGATGCTGTAATATATGGACTTATAGACATTGCAAAGATAGAGAATCTTGAGAATGCCCCACCTGAAATTAAGTCTATAAGTGATGCCATTCCATTAGATGCACTTGACATATATTCGTTTAATGTAAATGTATCTACTCCTGGCACTGTTATATAACAGCCTAATCTAAATATTACTATTAGTAGTAATGTATATAATAATTTTTTTCTAACGTCTGGTGTTTTTAGTGCATTTTTTATTGTTTTAAACAACTAAATCACCTCTGCCTTTCCTCCTAAAGCTTCTATCTTTTCTTTAGCCGCTTTAGTAAATCTTACAGCTTTTACTGTTAATTTCTTTTCTAAGTTTCCTGTTGCAATTATAACTATACCGTCGTTAGCTTTGCTTATTATTCCATCTTTTATTAAGCTTTCAGCTGTAACTTCTTCTGTTGTAGCTTTATTTAACATTTTTAGAGTTACTTCTGTGTAATTTTTAGCAAAGATGTTCTTAAATCCTCTTTTTGGTAATCTTCTATATAGTGGTGTTTGGCCTCCTTCAAAACCTCTTCTTACTCCACCACCAGATCTTGCTTTTTGTCCTTTATGTCCTCTACCAGATGTTTTTCCTAGACCAGAACCAATTCCACGACCAACTCTAGTTCTAACTTTATTTCTTTGTGCTGGTTTTAATTCGTCTAATTTCATCTTGTTTGTACACCTCCTATTTTGTTATTTGAAGCTTATAAACTTCTAAGATTTAGATTTTTTGTCTTTGTTTATTTATTATAATATATCTTCTACTTTTTTTCCTCTTTTTTTAGCAACTTGTTCTACTGTTTGCATTGCTTTTAATCCTTCTATTGTAGCATATACAACGTTTCTAGGATTATTTGTTCCTATAATTTTTGTTCTTATATTTCTGTATCCAGCAAGTTCTAGAACAGGTCTAACACTACCACCTGCAATAATTCCAGTACCTTCTTCTGCTGGTTTTAATAGAACATTTGCACTTCCGAATTTTCCAACATATTCATGTGGAATTGTTGTATCTACTATTGGAACTGCTACTAAGTTTTTCTTAGCATCTTCAATAGCTTTCTTTATTGCATCTGGAACTTCTGATGCTTTTCCGTTTCCAACACCAACGTGTCCATTTTCGTCTCCAACAACTACTACTGCACTAAATCTGAATGTTCTACCACCTTTTACAACTTTTGCAACTCTGTTAATAGCTACAACTTTTTCTTTTAATTCAGATGTATTTTCTGATTGCACTTTTCTTTCCTCCTTTACTTTTCTACTGTTAGGTAATACACTTTTTATTAAATTCACTTTTCACTTAAGTTTAGGATTAGCTCCTTTCCTTATGATTTAGTGTCTTTTTTATTAAAGTATATACCCTCTTCTTATTTTGTTGTAGGACAACTATTCTGCGTTCTCCTACTATTTTCTAGAATTTTAATCCGCCTTCTCTTGCTGCTTCTGCTACTTCTTTTACAACGCCATGATATATATATCCACCTCTATCGAATACAACATTTTCGATATTTTTTTCTAGTGCTCTTTTTGCAATTAAAGTACCAACTTCTTTTGCAGCTTCTTTATTAGAATGCTTTGTTTTTACTTCTTTATCTAATGTAGAAGCTTGTGTTAAAGTTATTCCTTTTGTATCATCTATGATTTGTACATATATATTGCTGTTGCTTCTAAATACACATAGTCTTGGGCATTCTGTTGTTCCAGAAATTTTTCTACGTACTCTTATATGTCTTCTTTGTCTTTCTTCTCTTCTATTTGTTTTCTTAACCATTTTTAACTCCTTTCTAACTAAAAGATTTTGCTCTTAGTTTATTTTTAGGTTTGTTTTAACTATAATAAGTATTGCTTACAGTTCTATGTTTAAATTAAAAGCAAGTATTACTAGGAGACCAAGCAAATAATTTTGAAATAATACGATTTGTATATTGAAAAATTATTTGTGATGGTCGACACCGCAAGACGAAGCTTTTCATTTAAACAACTATTTCTTGCCGGCTTTACCCTCTTTCCTTCTAATATGCTCTTCTGCATATTTAATACCTTTACCTCTATATACTTCTGGTGGTCTTTTTGTTCTTACAACTGCTGCTGTTTGACCAACTAATTCTTTGTCTATTCCTCTTACTGTAATGTGGTTGGCATCTGGAACATCAAATGTAATTCCTTCTGGTGGATCCATCTCAACTGGATGAGAGTATCCTAGGTTCATTACTAATTTGTTTCCCTTCTTTTGAGCTCTGTAACCAACACCATTTATTTCTAGTTCTCTTTTATATTCGTTAAGAACACCTTCTATCATGTTGCTGATTAATGTTCTTGTTAATCCATGTAAACCTCTATTTACTGGTTCGTCATTTATTCTTGTAACTGTAATTACCTTATTATCTAAAGAAACATTAACATTTTTATGTATTTCTCTTTCTAAAGTGCCTTTTGGTCCTTTTACAGTAATGTGATGTCCGTCTATTTTAACTTCTACACCATCTGGCACATTAATAGGTTTGTTTCCTATTCTTGACATCTTTCTTTTTCCCTCCTTTTTTTAAATTAATGAAAACCTTCGTATTACTTTGTCAATCTTCGCTCCAAAATCCTCGATGTACAAAAGTACAATCTGTGGTTTTGTAGCTCGATTTCCTCGTCCTACTCGATTTTGATTAATTTTAAATTATATTCAATAATTTGTATTTTGTTACTTATATATTACCATACGTAAGCAAGAACTTCTCCTCCTAGTCCTTCTTGTCTTGCTTCTTTATCAGTTTTAATTCCTTTTGAAGTAGATATTAGAGCTATTCCTAAACCATTTAAAACTCTTGGTAATTCTTCTTTAGAAGCATATACTCTAAGTCCTGGTTTACTTATTCTTTTTATACCATCTATAACTCTTTTACCTTTTTCGTCATATTTTAATGTTATTCTTATTATGCCTTGACGAGAATCATCTATTTCCTCAAATGCTGCTATATATCCCTCTTTAAATAGGATGTTTGCAATTGCTCTTTTCATATTTGATGCTGGAACATCAACTGTTTTATGTTTAGAGCTATTAGCATTTCTTATTCTTGTTAACATATCTGCTATTGGATCTGTTGTATTCAATTTATTTTCCCTCCTTTTCCTTAATGACAGGGGACACACCTCTTACCTAAGGTACTTCTCATTCGGCTCGAGGTATGTCCCCTCCCCGTATGAATATATGTTTCCCTTATTAATAAGTACATCTCCTATTTCTTAAATTTAGAATTTTGTATATCGAAAAAACTTTATACATAGCTTGACAACGCAAGATGCTGATTCAAATTTGAAATTTTACCAGCTAGCCTTTTTAACTCCTGGTATCTCACCCTTATGAGCTAATTCTCTAAAGCATACACGACAAATTCCAAATTTTCTAATATATGCATGTGGTCTTCCACAAATTCTACATCTATTATATTCTCTTGTCTTATATTTTTGAGTTCTTTGTTGTTTTACTTTTAAAGATTTTTTTGCCATCTTCTTCTCCTTTCTCAAATCTCTTATAATCAAATATTATTTCTTTTCTAATTAATTATAAAATTAATCAAAAGCGAGTATTGCTAGGAAAGCTAGCAAAAAAGTTTGAAATAATACTTTGTGTATATTGAGAACTTTTTTGCGACGCTTGACAACGCAAGACGAAGCTTTTCATTAATTTGTACTAGTTTTTAAATGGCATCCCAAGTAAACTAAGTAGTTCCTTAGCTTCTTCGTCTGTTTTAGCTGTTGTAACGAAGATTATATCCATTCCTCTAATTTTGTCTATTTTGTCATATTCGATTTCTGGGAAAATTAATTGTTCTTTTATTCCCATTGAATAGTTTCCTCTTCCATCGAATGAATTGCTTGAAACCCCTCTAAAATCTCTAACTCTTGGAAGTGCTACATTAAATAATTTATATGCGAAATCATACATTTTTCCTCTTCTTAATGTAACTTTGCACCCCATGTTTATTCCTTCTCTTATTTTGAAGGCAGCTATAGCTTTTTTTGCTTTAGTTACTATTGGTCTTTGACCAGTAATAATTGTAACATCATTTATAGCATTTTCTAATGATTTAGGATTGTCTTTTGTATCACCTAAACCTATATTTATAACTATTTTGTCTAACTTTGGAACTTCCATTACTGATTTATAGTTAAACTTTTTCATCATTGCTGGAATAATTTCTTTTTCATATTGTTCTCTTAATATTTCCATAAGTCTTAATAGTCCTCCTTTCTACTACTATTTTAATTTTGCTCCACATTTTGGGCAAACACGTACTTTTTCATCCTTTTCTATTTTATATTGTACTCTTGTAGCCTTTCCGCATTTTGGGCATACAACATTTACTTTGCTACTATGTATAGCGCATTCAACTGGAATAATTCCACTTTCTTCTCCTTGTTTTCTAGCTTTTACGTGTTTTTTTCTAATATTTACACCTTTAACTATAACTTTTTCTGTTTTGGGAATTACTTCTAAAACCTCACCAGTTTTTCCTTTATCATTTCCTGATAATACCTTTACTGTATCACCTTTTTTTATTCTCATTTAATTTTCACCTCTTCCTTTAAGTGATTTATTTATCTAAACTTGTATATTTTTTTGTTCTTCTTTACTAATACTCTTTCAAAAACATTGCCTATTTAGTCAAAATCAAATTCAAAACCAATGTATTCTTTGCTCTACACCAAAGGATTTTTTAGATTAATTTTGACAACGCTAAATCGAATCTTGCTACCCTCTTTCTTGTCTTAAAAAGAAACAAGTAGTGCTATTTTATAAAATACCTCTACCTTCTTATCTTTTAAAGAAACGAGTAGTGCTAGGAAAAATTAATTTCAAAACCGGAGGTGTACTTTGCTCTACACCAAAGGATTTTTGGATTAATTTTAACAACGCAAGACGCCGTTTATTTTTAAGACTATAGTACTTCTGGGGCAAGAGAAAGTATCTTCATATAATCCTTTTCTCTTAATTCTCTTGCAACAGGCCCAAATATACGAGTTCCTCTTGGTGTTCCATCTTCTCTTATTATAACTGCTGCATTTTCATCAAATCTTACATAAGAACCATCTGCTCTTCTTGTAGGTTTTTTAGTTCTTACTACAACAGCTTTTACTACATCACCTTTTTTTACAACGCCACCTGGTGTAGCTGTTTTAACAGAAGCAACTATTACGTCTCCAATTCTAGCATATCTTCTATAAGATCCACCTAGACATCTGATACACATAATTTCTTTTGCACCTGTGTTGTCTGCTACTTTTAATATAGTTTGTTGTTGTACCATTTCGATTTTTCCTCCTTTTTCTTATCTATGTCAGGGGACACACCTCTTACCTAGGGTCACTTCTCATTTGGTTCGAGGTATATCCCCTTCCCTTATGACTTACTGTTTAACCCCTTTTGTAAGTGTTCGCCTTTTCATTTTTATTTAAGGACGCACCTCTTACCTAGGATCGTTCTCATTCGGTTAGAGGTATGTCCCCTCACCTTATGATTGACTATTTACCCTTAGTTTAAGTGTTTACCCTACTTATACTATTTTACTATTGCCTTCTCTAAAACTTCAACTACTCTCCATCTTTTATCTTTTGATAGAGGTCTAGTTTCCATTACTCTTACTTTATCTCCTATTTGGCATTCATTGTTTTCATCGTGAGCTTTTAATTTGTATGTTCTTTTTTGAACTTTGCCATATGTTTTATGTTTCTCACTTGTTTCAACAGATACAACTACTGTTTTATCCATTTTATTTGATGAAACTATACCAATCATTTCTTTACGAAGATTTCTTGTTTCCATTTTTAATCTCCTTTCTTTGATTTAGGGCCATTTTCATTTGGTTTGAGATATGTCCCCTCACCTTATGATTTACTTTTAACCCTTACCTTAAGTGTTTATCTTCTCTTAACTTCTATTCTTTATTTTCTGCTAATTCTCTCTCAGTTAAAACTGTTTTTATTCTTGCTATGTCTTTCTTAACTTCTTTTATTTTCATAGGATTGTCTAAGCCATGCGTTGCTAAACTAAATCTTAGTTTGAAAAGCTCAGATTTTAATTCTCCTAATTCTTTTTCTAAGTCAGGTGAAGACATTTCTCTTATTTTATTTATCTTCATCTATCTCACCACCTATTTCAGTTTCCTTTTGTACAAATTTGCACTTAACAGATAGTTTGTTTGCAGCAAGTCTTAATGCTTCTCTAGCTACTCCCTCTGCAACTCCTGCTATTTCAAACATAACTCTACCTGGTTTTACATTTGCTACCCAAAATTCAACAGCACCTTTTCCTTTACCCATACGAGTACCTATAGGTTTTCTTGTTATTGGTTTGTCTGGGAATATTTTTATCCAAACTTTACCACCTCTTTTAATATAACGTGTCATTGCAACACGGGCAGCTTCTATTTGGTTTGATGTGATTTGGCCAGCTTCTAAAGCTTGTAGACCATATAATCCATCTGTTACTCTATTTCCTCTTGTAGCTTTTCCTCTATTTCTACCTTTTTGTTGTTTTCTATATTTTGTTCTTTTTGGTATTAATGGCATTATTTGTCTCCTCCTTCCACTACTTTCTTTTTAGTAGGAAGAACTTCTCCTTTATATATCCAAACTTTTACACCGATTTTTCCATATGTTGTATCTGCTTCTGCAAATCCATAATCTATATCAGCTCTTAAAGTTTGAAGTGGAATAGTTCCTTCTTTATAGAATTCAGTTCTAGCCATATCTGCTCCACCTAATCTTCCAGATACTGAAGTTTTTATTCCTAAAGCACCTGCTTTCATAGTTTTTTGCATACATTGTTTCATAGCTCTTCTGAAAGATATTCTTC
>CALXND010000019.1 GCA_944389655.1 uncultured Clostridia bacterium
TGTGTATCCAGTTCCAAGATTTCCTGATGTTACTTTTTTACCATTAGTATTTTTTATTTCTGCTCCTGATGCTTTATTAAGTATATCTTTCACATCAACATCTGGCTCACATTTTAGTTTTGAACCTGATGTTTTAAATCCTGTTCCATTTATTGGTGTTGATCCTGTTCCTTTTACTGGTTCTATATAGTTTTCGTCATCATCTCCTCTTGCCACATATCCAGTATTTCCAGACTCTGTAATAACTTTATCCCATATATATCCTTCTGCGTTTGATACATTCTGTTCTACTCTTGTTAAATATTCACCTTTTGGTAGCCATTCTAAAAGTCCTGAGCTAGTACTTGGTGATTTTCTAACATTTAGTCCTACTGAACATACAACTTTTACAATATCTTTTCCTGAACTTGTAGAACCGCTATCAGATATTTCCTCCAAATATCTTGCTACTATGTATCCTTGCGTTCCATCGGATAACATTATTCTAGACCAATCATAACCATCTACATTTTTGTATTTACCCTTTTCTATTATGGTTACTCTTTGCCCTACTGTTAATGTTAATAATGTAGTAGTTCCAGATGTACCTGGTCCATTTCTAACATTACCTGGTTCTATTGCAACTGCTGAAATATTGCAGTTGGTAATATCATCTATTACTTTAAATCCATCTGATATAATATATCCCTTTGTTCCATCGCTTAGAACGACTTTATCCCAAATATAACCATTTTCTTTTTCTTGTCCTACTTCTATTCTAAGTATTTTATCATTTTTCTTTAAAGTTTTTAACTTAGATGAATTTTTACTTTTAGATTTATAAACTACTACAGATGAATCTGTAATTTGTATATTTTGTGTTACTATAGATTGTGTACCTGGCATTGGGCATTTTGTGTCTGGCATATTTTCAAATACTGGAATAACAAAGTTAAATGGCATATCTAATTTACTGTCTATTTCTTTATATGTTTTCATTATGCTTGTACTCTCATTTTTAGCTGCCGCAACATTTTGTTGATATTGATGCCAGTATAAATCCCCGTCACTATCATCCACATCAAATTTTTGTAAATACAATGTATTTTGTCCATATTGAATATATTCCTGAGCTAAAAATTTTGCTCCACCTTTAATAGATTTTTCTGGATTATTCCAACCTTGTTTTTTTGCATATTTTAATGCATTTTCAATAATTGCAGAACTGTTACTTCCTGATGCATTTACATTTAGGAAATTATAATAACCCTTATAACCTGATTGTTTTCCTGTCGCTGTCGCAGAAGCCTTGCTTCCTGGTCCTTGCTCCTGCCTTATTCTAGATGCTAGGTGATATGGGCTTATCCCTGCATCTTCTGCTGCTTCCATAATTACCTTGGCATAGGATTTACTAATTGTAGATGTTTTTCCACTTGTATTTGTATATGATATTTTGCTACCTTGCATATAGTCACAATCTTCAATTATTTGTTCAATTCCTTCTATTGTGTATTTTCTGTTAACCCATTTTAAGTTCTCAAATTGGAAAATGTAATCCTCATACAATGAATTTCTTGGATCCATATAATATGAAACTGTTGCACTTGAAGCACATCTCCAGCTACCATTATCATATGCTTTATCTCCACATACTGAACATACCCATTCTCCTGATTTATTTTGAACTAAATTTCTACCATGGTATGCAGTTGTTTCATTCTTTATTACTGTATTCCAATCTAGCCCTGTATAGAGGATAGTAAAAGTCCACTTGGGATGTTCTTTTAATAAATTATCCAATAAACTTGAATAACCTGGATAATCATCTAGCATGTCGCTTCCCTTTTTATAGTCTTTAGTATTTTGAGATTTAGCTTGTACTTCATTATAAAATGTAAAATTAATAAATATTCCAACAAGCAATACTAAAATTAATAATATGCTTATAGATTTTATTAATTTGATACTCATTCTTTAACCACGTTCCTTTCTTAAAGTAAAATTCTAGTTTGATGTAGAATTTATACCTTTTTATTAAGTTTTTCTCATTCGTTTTATCGACATTTTTCTTGCGTAAAGTATATCATTAAACTTTTTTATAGTCAAGGCAATTTTTTTAGATTTTTTTCTTGTGTTTTCTATAAAAATAGTGTATATTAGTAAAAACTAAACCACTCGAATGGAGGTTAAAATGGATACATTTATTTCAAAAAGTGAACAAGATACAATAAATTTTGCTACTAATTATGCAAAAAATTTAAAAGCTGGTAGTATTATTGTTTTAACAGGTGAACTTCGGTTCTGGAAAAACAAAATTTGTTCAAGGAATTTTAAAATATTTTGGTTTAGAAAATGAAATATCTAGTCCAACATTTACAATTGTAAATGAGTATACCTCTTCTAATATAAATATATATCATTTTGATGTATACAGATTAGAAGATTCAGATGAGTTTTATGCTATTGGTGGTGAAGAATACTTTGAAAAAGGAATATGTCTAATTGAATGGGGTGAAAAGATTAGAAGCATACTCCCTAAACCTTATACCGAAATAGTCTTTGATAAGGATTTAGATAATCCAGATTATAGAAAGCTTACTATTAACACAATAAGTTAGAATTTATGGCTGTTTCTTCAATTTAGGAAATATACATATCGTCAAACTTTGTGTGTGCTATAAGTCCTAACAAACAACAAATAGAAAGAAGGAATTACTTTGAAAATACTTGCAGTAGATACATCTTCTAAGAGATGTAGTGTGTCTATTCTAGAAGATGAAAATGTACTTATTAATTTAGTAAATGATGACGAAAAGACTCATTCTGTAAAGTTAATGCCCTTAATTGATGAGGCTTTTAATAATACAAATCTTAATTTAAATGATATTTCTTTATTAGTATGTGCAATTGGTCCAGGATCTTTTACTGGTATTAGAATTGGAATAGCAACTATTAAAGCTTTTGCGGATGTAACCAATACACCTGTTGTTGGTGTTACATCTCTTGAAAGTTTGGCATATAATGCACTGCCTAATATAACTAATACATCTACTATTGTTTGCTCTTTAATTGATGCAAAAAATAGTAATGTTTATTGTGGTTTATACAATTTTTCTGGAAACACATGTGAGCAGATCGAAATGTTTTCTGATACAATTCAAAATACATTTCAGAAAATTCAAAATCTACAATATAATAATATTATTTTTGTAGGTGATGGTGCTGTTTTATACAAAGAATTATTGCAAAATAATTTTGAAAATAGTATTTTTGTGCAAGAAATTTTCCAATCTGGAATAAGTCTTGGCAAAGCTGGACTTGCTAAATATAATTGTGGAGAATATGGAGATTCAAATATACTTTCCCCTATTTATTTAAAAAAATCTCAAGCAGAAAGAAGTTTGGAAGAAAAAATACAAATATCAGCAATGAATTTAGCAGATTTAAAAAATATAGAACCCATCTTTAATCAGTTCGATAAGTTTTGGAATATCCAAAATTTAAAGAGTGATTTTGAAAAACCTAATTCATATTATTTTGTAGCTAAAATTGATAATGAATTAGTTGGATTTGCTGGTATTTTGAAAATAGCAGATGAAGCTAATATAATGAATATTGTAACTAAAATAGATAAAAGAAGACTTGGCATTGCTAGCAAACTTCTTGAAAATTTGATACAAAAAGCTAAAGACTTACAATGTTCCAGCATTACTCTTGAAGTAAATGAGCATAATTTATCTGCTATACATTTATACGAAAAATTTAATTTTAAACGAATAGGTTTAAGGAAAAAGTATTATAATAATACGGATGATGCAATTTTGATGTCGCTATTTTTTAAAGGAGGAAATACAAATGAAAAGAAAAAATGAATTAAATTATAAAGATCTTAAAATGACATGTGACCCAAATATCTTTAATTTTAAGACTACCGATGAACTCGAAGCTATTAGTACAGGTATTGGGCAAGAAAAAGGATTAAAAGCATTAGAATTTGGTTTAAATGTAGATATCAATGGATATAATGTTTATGTTGAAGGCCCATATGGGGTTGGGAAAACCTCATACGTTAAAACTTTACTTGGAACAATTTCTAAGAAGAAAAAGGTTCCAAATGATTGGTGTTATTTATATAATTTTGATAATCCAAATGAACCTGTTGCTGTCTCTTTACCATCTGGACAGGGTAAGGAGTTTCGAGACACAATGAATTCATTTATAAATGAAATTAAAGTAGATATAAAAAATACTTTTAATAATGACGATTTTGAAAAAGAAAAAAATTTAATTAAACAAGAATATGAGACAAAACGAAATTTGCTTATGGAAAAGTTAAATAAGAAATCTGCGGAATATGGTTTTACTGTTAAATCAGCACAAAATGGTATTTATATGATGCCTATTATTAATGGTAAAACAATTGCTGAAGAAGAGTTTAATAATTTAGATGATGCTACTAAAAAGGAGTTTGAAGATAAGTCTAGTATAGTTCAAGAACATATTATGGAGGCTATAGGTCAAATTAAGTCTATTGAAAGAGAATCTGATAAACGTATACAGGAATGGCAATCTAACGTAGCACTTCTTACAATTAATGGACATATTAATTTAATAAAAGCTAAATATAAAAGAAATAAAAAAATAAATCATTTCTTAGAATCAATTAAAAAAGATATTTTAAAAAATATAAATTCTTTTGTTGTTGATGAAAAGTCTTTAGAAAACAAACTTCAAGGTCCACAAGCAGCACATCCTGAAGTGTTTAAACCTTGGCTTAATTATAGAGTAAATTTATTTATTGATAACAGCAGTTTAGAAGGTGCACCTGTTGTTGCTGATACAAACTATTCTTATCATAATATTTTTGGAAAGCTCGAATATGAGAACTATTATGGCACATTAAAAACTGATTATACCATGTTAAAGCCTGGCCTACTCCATAGTGCAAATGGTGGCTACTTAGTTTTTCAGGCAAATGACCTATTAACAAATAGTCTATGTTATGATGCTTTAAAAAAGGTTTTAAGAAGTAAAAGCTTAGGAATAGAAAATGCAGCTGATCCTCGCTCTTCTATGGTTATGATTTCTTTAAAACCTGAGCCAATACCTTTGGATTTAAAAGTAATACTTATCGGAGATGAAAATATTTATCAAACATTACTTGCAATTGACCCAGACTTTAGAAAATTATTTAAAATAAAAGTAGAATTTGCAGATGATGCACCTATGAACAATGACAATATGGTTAAACTTGCAAGATTTGTAAAAGGATATTGTGATTATGAAAATTTACCACCTTTAGATAACAAAGCAATGGCTAAAGTAGTAGAATATTCATCTAAGCTTGCAGATAATCAAACTAAACTCTCTACTCGATTTACAGATATGTCACTTATTGTTGGAGAAGCTGCTACATGGGCAAAGCTTGCAAAAGCTAAAGTAATAACAGCAGATCTTATAGATAAAGCAATTGAACAAAAAGCTGACAGATCTAGGAAATATGATGATCGTTATATGGAAATGATACAGGATAATACTCTTTTAATTAGTACATCTGGTTTTGAAGTTGGTCAAATTAATGGTCTTACAATTATGAATGTTGGAGATTATACATTTGGAAAACCAGTAAAAATTACTGCCAACACATACACTGGTAAAAACGGCATTATAAATATAGAACGTGAGGTTGAACTTTCTGGTTCGACTCACTCGAAGGGTGTACTTATTTTAAGTGGATATTTAGGAGAAATGTTTGCACAGGACATGCCTCTTTCGCTTACTGCTAGTGTATGTTTTGAGCAATTATACAGTGGTGTAGATGGTGACAGTGCATCAAGTACAGAATTATATGCAATATTATCAAGTTTAGCCAATATTCCAATTAATCAATCTTTTGCAGTTACTGGATCAGTAAATCAAAAAGGTGAGATTCAACCAATTGGTGGAGTCAATGATAAAATTGAAGGTTTCTTCCAGGTATGTAAAATGAGAGGTTTAGATGGCTCTCACAGCGTTATTATTCCTAAACAAAATATTCACAACTTAAATTTGTCTAATGAAGTAGTCGAAGCTGTAAGGAATAATAAATTTCACATATATGCAATTTCTACAATTGATGAAGGAATTGAGCTTTTAACAGGCGTGCCTGCTGGAAGTAAAGATGAAAATGGTAAGTTCCCTGCTGGTACTATTAATTATTTGGTTTATCAAAAACTTAAAAAATATGCTAAAATTGGAAAAAATAATGTAACAGAATAAAGTAGTTGCTTTTGCCAAAGAAAAGCAATACCAGTCAAAAATTAATATTACTTTTAAGAAAAAAGCCAGAGCTTAATATATTAAAAATGTGTGAAAATATGGAATGGAAAATGATTTGAAAATACTAATTCTTAAGAAATTTTTGTAGGGAATCTCACGCTTTGCCGTGAGGGCGCTACAAAAATTTTTCTAGAATTAGTTTGAAAGTCAGCTTGACCGACATATTTGAAACACATTTTTAATATATTAAGCTCTGGCTTTAACAAAAAACTTTTAAATAGTTTATCTGTTTAACTAGTCATTTTCGTTTTATACTGACAAATATTCACAAAAAACTATACAACCTTTATGCTTGCCACTCTTGTATGACACTTAAAAATCTACTAGCTCTACTTCCACATTCTTATCTGCATCTAGACAAGTAGTTTTATTATTCTCTATATAATCTTGCAAATCAATTTGTTTTCCATCTAAATATAATATTCCATGTTGTATTCTTTGTAAAGCTATATAATCCTTATATTTTTCTGTCCTTTTTATTTTATCATTTAATTTCTCATCTTGAATATTATCATTTTTCTTTTTCAAAAAATATGTTACTAATACATTTTCAATTATCCTAGACCTATATTTTAAATATGATACAACTTTATCCTCATTTATTGAAAAACATTTCGCATGCCAAAATACATTTCCTAGTTTAAAAATGCTATTGAAATAATTATAAAAATATTGTGAAAACATCGCAATTATTTCATTTGAATAGTTTGTTTTATCATTTGGTTCTAAGTCGTTTATTGCAATATTCGGATCAAATATAATAAAACTAATCTCGTCAGAACCTAGTATTGATAAGCAATGATACTTTTCCGAAAAATATTTTGCAGTTTTCTTAAGTGCATCTAAGAAACTACCCTTATATTCGTCCATTATATTTATTTTGGAATTTTTTGTAATATCTTTTCCATCTAATCTAATAACTAATGGTTTAACTAAGCTCAATCTCATACTATATTTCTTTTGTATTTGAAAAAAATAATTATTCCACATCTCTTTTCTCCCCTAAATAATTTATGTCTATTATTTGTTTTATTGCAGTTTATTCCACTTTTCAATAATTTAGTCTACTTGGATTAACTCCAAATAGACTCATGAATATGTAGTAAACTAATAAGTTAGTTTCTATAATAATAATTTTCGTGGAAAAAACTCCAATATTTAATACTACATATCAATTTAATTGTACCATATAATTTCTAAATTTACAATTTTTTTGCAGTATTAAATTGGAGTTTTTATATCAAAATTTCTATTTTGTTATTTTCCAATTAACTTTGCTTTATTATTTTTCGTCTTTTACAGTTTCAACAGTTTCTTCTTTAACAGTATCTACAGTTTCTTGTACAACTGGATTTTCTGTTTCAACAGCTGGTTGCTCTTCTGGAGCTACTGCTGCATCTGCTTCTTCTGCTGGTGCTTCTTCAGATATTTCTTCTTTTATAACTATTTCTCTGTTTTCTATTCTTGCACCTGTATTCTCTTTAGTCTTAGCTGCTTTACCAATTCTATCTCTTAGATAGTATAGTTTAGCACGTCTAGCCTTACCTACTCTTACTACCTCTACCTTTTCTACCATTGGAGAATGTACTAAGAATGTTTTTTCAACACCTACACCATAAGCAATTTTTCTAACTGTAAATGTTGCATTTACTCCTCCACCTTGTTTCTTTATTATAATTCCTTCAAATACTTGGATTCTTTCTCTATTACCTTCTTTAATTCTTTGATGTACTCTTACAGTATCACCAATTTTTAATTCAGGTATCTTATTTTTCAATTGTTCATGTTCTATTGATTTTATGATATCCATTTGATATCCTCCTTTCTTTACTTTTATTATTTTCTTTATCAATTATACTAGCACTTATAAATGCCCAAATTTTAAACTTATGATTTATAAATCTAATAAGTCTGGTCTTTTTTTCTTTGTGACCTCAAGCGATTTTTCATATCGCCATTTTTTTATATTTTCATGGTGTCCAGATATTAAAACCTCTGGCACTTTTTTCCCTCTAAATTCTTCTGGCCTTGTATACTGTGGATATTCTAATAATCTATTACTAAATGATTCCTCTTCTACCGATTCTTCATTTAATACACCTTCTATATATCTACTAACTGAGTCTATAAGCACCATTGCTGGTAACTCTCCACCAGTTAATACATAATCTCCAATAGATATTTCCTCATCTACAATTTCATCTAGAACTCTTTGGTCAATTCCCTCATAATGTCCGCAAATTAATATTAAGTGTTTTTCTTTAGATAGTTCCTTCACTTTATCTTGATTTAGTAAACTTCCTTGTGGAGATAAGTATATTACTTTTGCATCATCATTTTTAATAGATGAATATGCATCATATACTACATCCGGTCTTATGACCATTCCAGCTCCACCACCATATGGAGTATCATCAACTTTTTTGTGTTTATTTTTAGAAAAGTCTCTAATATTTGTTAGATTAACCTCTATTAGGCCTTTTCCAATTGCTTTTCCTATTATACTTTCATTTAATGATGAAAACATTTCTGGAAAAAGCGTAAGCACATCAAATTTCATCTTTCCCTCCATTTTTTTACTTTCTACAGCTTTAAGAAGAAATGAGTATTGCTAGGCAATCTTCTATAATCTTCTAGCCTTAGAAAAGAATTGGTATTTGGCTAGGCACACGAGCAAAAATTTATGAGGCGTACTTTGTGACGCTAGAATAAATTTTTAGTGAATGTGTATCAACGCCTTCTCTTCTGTAATTAAAAAAAGAAACGAGTATTGCTAGGCGAACAAATAAAAATTTTTGAGATAGTACGTTTGGTACATCGAAAAAATTTTTATGAAGTTCAACAACGCAAGACGAAGTTTATTTTTTAAATTAAGCCGTCGATTAAGTGAACAATAATCCTATCCCTCTCAATATCAATTTCCTTAATTACTTCTTTTGTAGAAGGTAATAGTATTTGTTTTCCTAGGTCATTTTTTACAACATAAATATCATGTATTTTATTGTTATATATGTCTTCTAGAGTTCCTAGTAAATTTCCTTCATCATCATAGACCTTCATGCCTATTAAATCTGCTATAAAGTATGTATCTTTTGGAAGCTTTCTTGCATCTTCTCTTTTTATTTTTATATAACATCCTTTATACTTTTCTGCCATATTAATATCTTCAATTCCTTTAAATTTAACTAATATAACATTTTTATGGAATTTTACTTCTTCTATTTGCATATTTATTAGTTCTTTATTTTTTACAACTAATACATTATTTAATTCTTGAAATCTTTCTGGATCATCAGTAAATGGATTTACTTTTACCCAGCCCTTAATTCCAAATGTATTTACTATTTGACCTATTTCAAAAAATTCTTGTTTCATCATAGCTCCTATTACTAATTAGAATTATTTCTAATTTATTAAATTTGCTTTATCCAAAAAGTTAGTCTAAAAATTCTATTGATATTTTTTTACTAGTTTTTCCGTTTAAAGCTTTCATAAGAGTTCTAATAGAATTTGCAACTTTTCCTTGTTTTCCTATTACTCTTCCCATATCACTCTCTGCTACTTTAACTTCAAAAACAGTTCTATCTGCTTCTTCTTTTTCAGTTATAATAGCTTCATCTGGTTTTTCTACAATATTTTTTATTATTGTTTCTAAAATTTGTTTCATCACAAATTCCTTTCTAAATTTACTTAATGTAAATTTTATGTTGGAAAAAGAAACAAGTATTGCTAGGCGAACAAATAAAAATTTTTGAGATAGTACGTTTGGTACATCGAAAAAATTTTTATGAAGTTCAACAACGCAAGACGAAGTTTATTTTTTCAACTCATTAGTTAGCTTTTTCAATCAAAGCCTTAACAGTATCCGTAGGTTTTGCACCATTTTTAATCCATTTTTCTACTTTTTCCTTATCTAGAACTATTGTAGATGGTTCTGTCATAGGATTATATGTTCCTATTTTTTCTATTATTTTTCCATCTCTTGGGCTTCTAGAATCTGCAACTACTATATGGTAGAATGGAGCCTTTTTTGCACCTTGTCTTTGTAATCTTATTTTTACCATTACATTCACCTCCTGAAATTTTTGCTAAGAATTACTATTAATGGTTTATAATAATTCTTAAATATATATTTTAAAAATTAAAATCAAATTAAAACAAATATAATAACAACGCCAAAGCTCAATTATTTGTTTACTATTTTAGCATGTTTTTTAAGTCTTGCGGATTAATTCCCTTCATCATCTTTTTCATGTTTTTACTGTCTTTCATTTTTCGCATCATTTTTTGTGTCATTTCAAATGATTTCATAAATTTGTTAATTTCTTGAACTGAGGTTCCGCTTCCTTTTGCAATTCTAACTCTTCTATTTCCATTTAGCAACTTTGGATTTTGCCTTTCTTCTTTTGTCATAGAAGAAATCATTGCTTCAATTCTTGTAAACTCATTGTCATCTACTTTAACATCTTTTAACTGGTTCATTCCTGGTATCATTTTTAGTAGTGATGAGAATGAGCCCATCTTTTTTATTTGTCTTAGCTGAGTTAAATAATCATCTAAGTCAAGGTCTTTTTTCTTCTTTAGCTGTTTTTCTAATTTTTCTGCTTCTTCTAAGTCCAATGCTTCTTCTGCTTTTTCTATAATTGAAAGTACATCACCCATCCCTAAAATTCTTGATGCCATTCTTTCTGGGTAAAATACTTCTATATCGCTTAATTTTTCACCTGTCGCTGCAAACTTTATTGGTCTACCTGTAATTTTTTTAACAGATATTGCAGCACCACCACGAGTGTCACCATCTAATTTTGTAAGTACAACTCCATCTATTCCAAGTGCTTCATTAAATGCTTTTGCAACATTTACAGCATCTTGACCAGTCATTGCATCTACTACTAGTAATATTTCATGTGGTTTTACATTTGCTTTTACATTTTTTAGTTCAAGCATTAATTCTTCATCTATATGTAAACGTCCAGCTGTATCAAGTATTACTACATCATTTAGTTTACTAATAGCTACATCTATTGCTTGTCTTGCAATTTTAACAACATCTTTTGAGTTTTCATTTGCATATACTGGTATATTTAGCTGACCTCCTACAACTTGAAGTTGCTTTATAGCTGCTGGCCTATATACGTCGCATGCAACCAAAAGTGGTTTTTTACCTTGTTTTCTAAGTAAGTTTGCAAGTTTGCCTGCAGTTGTTGTTTTACCAGAGCCTTGAAGTCCTACAAGCATTATTATTGTTGGTGGATTTGGTGTAAAGTTTATTTTGCTTTCTGTCCCTCCAAGTAGTTCTACTAACTCGTCTTTAACTATTTTTACAACTTGTTGTCCTGGTGTTAGGGATTTTAAAACATTTTGCCCCAATGCTTTTTCTTGTATTGTATTTATGAATTCTTTAACTATTGCGTAATTTACATCAGCTTCTAGTAGTGCAAGTTTTACTTCTCTTAACATTTCTTTTAAATCAGATTCTGTAATTCTAGCCTTTCCTCTAAGCTTTCTTGTTACTTCTTGTAACTTTGCAGATAGTCCTTCAAATGCCATTTTCATTCCTCCTTAAACTCTTAATAATTTTTCTTAAGTATAAAATTTGTTTAAATTAATGGCTATTTTAAGCAAATTTTACAATACAAGATTTTCTCTTTATGGGTTAAAACCCTAAATTTATCCTTATAACTAGTAACAAAAACTCTTTGCTAATTTAAGCAAATCAATTCTTTTGTAACATTATTTATTATTTTTTCTATTTTCTTGTCTGATGAGTTTTCTTTTATTTTGTTAAGTTCTTCAATTATTGATTGAATTTGCTTGTCTTGGTCTAAAGTTCTTTTCATAAACAATAACTTTTCTTCAAACTCGAAAAGTTTATTTACCCCCTTTTGTATTATATCTCGAACTGCTTGTCTTGTTATATTATTGTTTTCTGCTATTTCGGATAGTGATAAATCGTTGTTGTAGTAATCATTTATTGCTTCATATTGTTTTTTTGTTAAAAGTTTTCCATATATTTGGCATAAAATACTTACTTCAACCTTTTTTTCCACTTTTACACCATTCCTCCCTTTGCAGTCCAGTAGGAAAAGAATTTCTGTTTTGACTAGGCAAACAAACAAGAAAACCGGAGGCGTACAAATTGTACGTCGAGGATTTTCGCAGTGAAGTTTAACAACGTCAAAACGTAATTATTTTTCTACTGACAAAAATATAACAGCATTAAAATGTAATGCTATTATACTTTACACCATTTTTGCTAATTTGTCAAGTGTTTTTACAGTTTTTCTAATTCTTCTATAGCTTTTTGAATCTGTGTGTCATTTTCCTCTGTTAGCTCATTTATATCTTCTGGTAATTCTACTGTTATATCTGGTTCAATTCCCAATTTGTTAATTTTATTTCTATTAGGTGTACAATATTCTGCTGTAGTCATTTTAAGTCCACTTCCATCTGTTAATTGATACAATGTTTGTATTACACCTTTACCATATGTTTTTGTACCTATTATTTTAGCCTTCCCATTATCTTTTAATGCTCCTGCTAATATCTCAGATGCACTCGCAGATTCTCCATTAACTAGTACTACAACTGGTACATCTATTATAGGGTTTTCTTTAGATTTTGTAACTGTTTCATTTCCATCTTTATCTGTTTCTATTAGTAATGTGCTATTTTTGTCACATATCATTTCCAAAATATCAATAGCTTCATCTACTACTCCTCCTCCATTACTACGTATATCTATAATAAGAGAGGTAGCTCCTTTGGATTTTAAATCTTCATAATTCTTTTTAAATTCTTTTGCTGTACCACCATCAAAGTCAAGTATTTGTATATATGCTATATTATTTTCTAACATTTTTGATTCTATATGACTGACTTCTATCTTCTTTCTTTCAACTTCAACATCTTGAGTTTTTCCGTCTCGTGTAATTTCTAACTTTACTTTGGTTCCTTCTTCTCCTTTTATTTTATTTGACATTGTATTTACATTTTCTGGTGTTACTGTTTCTCCTTCTACCTTTGTTATCAAATCTCCTTCTTGCATTCCTACTGCTTCTGCTGGCGAGCCTTTCATTGGCTCTACAACTGTTATTGTACCCTCCTTATAATTTACTACCATATATATTCCTATTCCAACATAATTTCCCATCGCATTATCATATTCTTGCTTCATTTCGTCTGGAGTATAGTAGACTGTATATTCATCACCTACACCTGCAACATACCCTTTTATTGCGGTTTCAAGCATTTGCTCATCATTTAGTTCTCCTATATATTCATCTTCAAGCATTGTTCTAATAGAAGCTAAGGCTGTTTCTATCCCTGTAGTTCCATCTCCTTCTGCAATAGTTTTTACACTAGATGATGATGTTAATTTTTCACTAACTATTATTGTTGTTATTAGTGAAGATAATAAAGCAGTGATAATTATTATCATAGCTATTTTATAAATTTTTTGACCTTTACTTTCCAAGTTTTATCCTTCCTCTCTATTTATTGATGATTTATCTTATTATAAATGCTAAGTAGCACAATATCATTCTTTAATAGTTATTGTGGTACTTTTACATAGTTTAATGGGTTGGTATAGCTTCCATTAATTCTTACTTCAAAATGTAAGTGTGGGCCTGTGGAATTACCTGTGGAGCCAACTTCCATTATGGTTTCTCCTTGTTTCACTTCTTTACCTACTGTAGTTAATATTTTATTTCCATGTCCATATAATGTAACTACACCATCTCCATGGTTAATCATTACACAGTTTCCATATCCTCCTAACCATCCTGCATATGTTACAACTCCATCTGCAGCAGTCACAACTGGTGTGCCCAAAGCTGCTCCACCAATGTCTAAGCCCGTATGTTGTTTTACTACTCCTTGAATTGGATGCTCTCTTATTCCATAGTTTGATGTTATTACTGTTCCACTTGCTGCTACTGGCCATAACATTTCTCCTCCTGTAAATTGTATATTGGCTGGAATTTGATTGGTTGCTTCCATTATTTTAGCTTCAATTTCTGCTTGTTCTTTTTTATATGCAGTTATTTCCTCTTGTAATTTCTTTTCTCCTGCTGATAATTCTTTTACATATCTTTGTTGTAATGTTTTCATATTGCTTAGTACAACTGATGTTTGCTCACTTTTAGCCTTTATAATTCTTATCTCACTTTGCTCATTTTCTAATTTTTGTTTTGTTGCTTCTATATTCTCCTTTTCGGTTTTTACTGCTTCTATCAGTTCATTATCATACTGAACCATTTCTTCTATAATATAATATCTAGATATAAAGTCTACTATATTATTTGATTTTAACAATACATCTAAATATTTTGTATCACCTGCTTCATAAAGTGCAACTAATCTATTTACTAATACTTTTCTTTTTTCTTCATAATTTTGTGAAGCTAATACTAGTTTATTCGTAGCATCATCAATTGATGTCTGTAATGTTTGCATTTGCTCACCTAATTCTTTAACTTTTCTTTCATATGACAGTACCTTATCTTCTGTTTCTTGAACCTTTAACATCGTATTTGATAATTCATCTTGGACATACTCTAATTTTAAGTTTGTTTCGTTTATTTTATTTTGTACTTCTTCTTTTTGATTATTTAGCTCTTCTGTTTGCTCACTACTTAATTGGTTTACGGAATTTGTAGTTTCATTTTCTACTGAATTTTGGGCAAATACGATTGCACAAAAATTTTGTAAAAATATAATTATTAATATTATGCATATTATTTGTTTTTTCATATCTGCCTCCTTGTATAAAATCGAGTAGAAACATTTTAAGCAATAATTCACTTAAAATGTTTCCTTTAAATTTCACTTGCCTTTTTGTTAAATAGGAATTTGCTCCGAAATGCCTATTTAATAAAAAACAATTTATATCTAAATTTGTTTATTAGATTGAATATAATGTTGGATGTGTTGTGTATTGTAAAGGATCTACTCTATATGAATTAGCTGTTCCTCCTATGTATACTTCATAATGTAAATGTGGTCCTGTTGAAATTCCTGTGTTTCCCGATGTAGCAATTTGTTGTCCTCTAGATACTGTTTGTCCTTCACTTACTGCATATCCAGATAAATGTCCAAATCCTGTATAATATCCATTTCCATGGTCTATCATTACATAATTTCCATATCCTGAAAGAGCTCTTGCTATTATAACTTTACCTGCTGCTGGTGCATATACTGGTGCATATCTTACTGGAATATCTACTGCTCCATGGTTTGAAGATGCTCCTGATGTTGGTGCGTCTCTTGGTCCAAAGAATGAAGAAATATAATTATACCATTGTGTGCTAGAAGATAGTGGCCAACTAAGTGTTCCTTCAAAGCTTCCTATGTATCCACTACTTCCGCCTGAACTAGATGTATTTTGCGCTATCTTCTCTATTTCTTTTTCAGCTTTTTTTATTGCTGCCTCAAATTCATCAATGTTCTCTTGTAATTCTTTTTCTTCCTCTGATAAGCTTGCGACTTTTAAATCTTTAGCCTTTTTAGCACTTTGTAAACTTGCATTTTTTTGTTGCACTTCTGCTTTAGATTCTTTTATTTCTCTTTGTTCTTTTTCAAGTTCTTGTTTTGCTGTTTCTGTCTCTTCTTGTTTTGCTATAATAGAGTTTATAACTTCTTCATCTGCCTCAGCAATTTCTTCTACTCTATAATAATTTGAGATAAAATCTGTCATATCTGCTGATGAAAGCAATACATCAAGATATGTAGTTTGTCCTTTTTCATACATTATTACTAATCTTTGGATTAGTAACTCTTCTCTTTCTTTTGTTTCTTCTTCTAGTTCTTTTATTTGATCTTCTTTTTCTGAAATATTACCTTCTAGTTTATCTATCTTTTCATTTAATTCGTCAATTTCACTCTCATATTTAGATATTTGTGCTGTAAGTTCGCTAATTTCGTCTAGCACTTTATTTTTTTCTGCAGTAACCTTTTCTTTTTTATCTTTTGCTTCTTCTTTTTGACTTTGCAGATCTTCTTTTTCATCTTGCCATTCAGATGCACTTTTTGCCATTGTTGGAATTGTAAATGTACACATTATTATTAAAATTAATATACTCGCTACAACTTTTTTCATATGAACCTCTCCTTATATATATTTATTAATTTTATAAACATATTTTCTTTATTTTTAAACTTTTGTTTTCTAAACCTCTAAGTATTTTTTCATAGAAATTGCACTACCTATAGCACCAATTCCTATTCCCATCACTATATATACTATAAATAGCATTGTAAACATGTCTGAAAAGCTTAATAAATTTAATCCTATAAGTGATGCCATTGAGCTTCCTACTAATTTTCCAGCCACAAAATTATATGTAAATCCAAGTATAACAACTGATATAATTGCTGAAATTATGCCAATTATAATACCTTCTACCATAAATGGCCATCTTATAAAACCATTTGTTGCTCCTACATATTTCATTATTGATATTTCTTTTCTTCTGGCATGTACTGTAAGTTTAATTGTATTTGAAATTATAAATATTGATATTAGTACTAATAATACTAAAATTACTCCTGTTGCTGTCCTTACTCCATTTGCTATATTTACTAATGTATTTACTGTTTTGTTACCTGCTTCTACATCTGCCACATTGTCAAATGTTTTTATTTGTTCTTCAACCTCATCATTTTTTGATAAATCTGTTAATGTTACTACAAATGAAGCTTTAAATGGATTGTAATTTTCTACAGTATAGCCTTCTAGGATTTGTTTTATTTCTCCTGACCATCCTTGTACAGTATTTAATGCTTCTTCTTTTGATATATATTCTGTTGTATTTACGTATGGTATTGCTTTTATTTTTTGGTTTAATTCTTCTTCTTGCTCTGGTGTCGCATCTGGATTTATAAATACTTGCATTGCTTGTTCTGATTGAACTTGTGTCATTATATAGTTTATGTTTTCCCCAATTAGAAAAAATATACCAAATATAAACATTGTAGCACACATAATAATTAATGATGCTGCTGTAGATTTTTTATTTTTAAAAAAGTTTCTAAAACCTTCCCCTATTAAATAACCAAAAATACTATACTTCACTATCATAACCACCTTTTTTATCATCTCTTATTATATTGCCTTTTTCGATTTGTATAACTCTTTTTTTCATTCTGTCTACTATGTCTTTGGCATGTGTTGCAACAACAACAGTTGTACCCCTTCCATTTATTTCTTTAAGTAAACTCATTATTTCCCATGCTGTTTCTGGGTCTAGGTTTCCTGTAGGCTCATCTGCAATTATCATTGATGGATTATTTACTAATGCTCTTGCTAAAGCCACTCTTTGTTGCTCTCCTCCTGATAATTCGTTTGGATAAACTTTTGCTTTATCACTTAAGCCAACTAAAGATAATACCATTGGTACTTGTCTTCTAATATGTTTTTGTGTTGACCTTACTATATACATTGCATAAGCAACATTGTCATATACAGTTCTATCTGGTAATAGTCTAAAGTCTTGAAATACCACCCCCATACTTCTTCTTAAAAATGGTATTCTTTTAGGTTTTAAAAATGTTGTGTCTTTTCCGTTTATTATTATATGGCCTGATGTAGGCTCTTCTTCTTTTAAAATTAGTTTTATTAATGTTGACTTTCCTGAACCTGAGCTTCCTACTAAGAAAGCAAATTCGCCTTTATCTATTTTAAAGTTTGCATTATGAACGGCTTCTGTACCTGTATCATATTTTTTACTTACGTTTCTAAACTCTATCATTTTTTTCTCCTTTTGCAATATCAAAATTTGTTGATTAAAAAATTTGAAAACAGTTTTTTATATATTTTAGTTTATATAATTAATAAAGTTGAAAATACTTTTATGATGTAGTTATAAAATCCCATTATCAAATTACTATTATATAATATCAATAAAAAGATTTTTTTTCAATACTTTTTGTAACAAAAAACAACATATTTTTTTATTGTTAATTGATATTGACTTATTTAAGATCAATTTCTAATTGTAACCAATTTTTTAATTCTGAATAATATATACCATACGAAAGATTTAAAACAATTTTTAATTGATTAAGGAGGTTTTCTAATGGGATGCTGTTGTAACAATAGTGAACTTTTATGGTTCATAATCCTTTTCTTACTACTTTTCTGTTGCGGTGGTAACAACAGTTGTTGCTGTAACAATGGATGTAACACCCCTTGTGGATGCTAATGTACATTAAGTTTAATTTGAAAGGGGGGATATATGATGCCAGAAAATAGAGGTTGCGGATGCGGTTTTGGATTTGGTGATGATTGCTGCTGGATAATAATCGTTCTAATATTAATCTGCTGCTGTTGCGGTGGTGGTAGAGGTGGATGTTGCTAGTAAATAGCAAATCCTTCTTAATACACAAAGCATCTGAATTAACTAAAAAGTTAGTTCAGATGCTTTTCTCAATTTTATTATTTTATTTTATTGTTTTCTTGTCTTCTTACTTTTTTTCTCTTTCCTCCTGTTGTTTCTCCACTTTTCCTTCTATCTTCTGTTGCTTTTCTTCTATCTTCAAACATTCTACCTTTTTTATCAACTATCATACAAATCTCTCCTAACTTTAATTTACTTTTGTACTATTTAGTATATTATATCAGAAATTTTTATGTTGATAAATAGTTTTTGAAAATTTTTTTCGTATACAACTTGGCTGGGGTACTGTGATTCGAACACAGGAATGTCGGAGTCAGAGTCCGATGCCTTACCGCTTGGCGATACCCCAATGTTTTGAACAGAAAAGATGATTTTTCTGTTCAATTAGTATATATAATATAATATTTTTTATAATTTGTCTAGTGTTATAGTTGAATTTTAATTAGTTTAATAGTATTTCTTTACATTATAATATATTTAAGTTAAAGCAGTATTACTAATATAAATTAGGATATTGGCTCTCTAATTCATAATTCTTATATGTTTCATTTTCTTCTATTCTCTCCACATAGTTATTAAACTCTTTTTTGAAGCTATCATAATCATTAGGGTCATTTACAAAATCCATGAATAAGTTATAGAGCTTTTCATATAGTTCATATAAAGTTAATATATCGTTATATTTTTTCATATTTTCTTCTGTTAGATAATCCTTGTTGCTTTCTATCTCTTGCATCTTATCTTTTAGATTATTATTATTTTTTTCTATTCCTAGAATGTTATTTTTTCCTTCATCACTATTTATATAATTAGAAATAGCAGTATCTGCGTCTACTAAATTTCCATTTTTATCTTCAATACATTCTTTGTATATACTAATATGTTGTCCCTGTGTAATAGCTTTTGTCATAACTTCAAAATTATATTCATAAGATCGAATTGAATTATACATGTTTTTTATTTCCGTTAAAATATTTTTATCAATACTATAATTGATATTATTTGATATATTGTTTACTTTCATATCTTCAGAATATTGTTTTACATCGCTATACTTACTCATTACCAAAAAAGCTAATATAGCAAGAATGATTATGACTATAATAATAATTATTATTCTATTCCTTCTTTTCTTTTTCTTCAAATCTTGCATTATTTCCTGCTTTATCTCTTGCTTTAACTGTTCTTTTATTTCATTTTCCATGCCCTTTTACTCCTTTTTCAACATTCACTAAATAATATATTTTTGTACATTCTTGAATACCCAAAATGTCAAATTTATGTAACATTTTGGGTATATTTTATCATTTTTTATTTTTTTGCTTTTCTTCCTCTAAATATTGCAATATCATCTAATTCTGCTTCAATATTTAAAAGTCTATTGTATTTAGCAACTCTATCTGTTCTACAAGGTGCACCAGTTTTGATTTGACCTGCATTTGTAGCTACTGCAACATCTGCTAAAGTAGTATCTTCTGTTTCACCGCTTCTATGTGATACAACTGCTGTATATCCATTTTTATGAGCAAGTTCTATAGCATCTAATGTTTCTGTTAATGTTCCTATTTGGTTTAGTTTAATTAATATACTATTTGCAACTCCCATGTCAATTCCTTTTTGTAATCTCTTGATATTTGTAACAAATAGGTCGTCTCCAACAAGTTGAACTTTATCTCCTATTTTTTCTGTTAATAGTTTCCAAGATTCCCAATCTTCTTCTGCTAAACCATCTTCAATTGAGATAATTGGATATTTGTTAGCTAAATCTACAACAAAGTCTACCATTTGCTCCTTTGTTTTAAATTCTCCTGTTTTCCAGAATAAGTATCCATCTTTTCCAACTTTTTTAGCTTCGTCAAACATTTCTGTTGAAGCACAGTCTAATGCTAAGCATACATCTTTTCCTGGTACATATCCAGCTTTTTCTATAGCTTCCATTATTAAGTCTAATGCTTCTTTTTCGCTTGAAACATTTGGTGCAAATCCTCCTTCATCACCAACACCTGTTGATAATCCTTTTTCTTTTAATACTTTCTTTAAATTGTGATATACTTCTACACCCATTCTCATGCATTCTTTAAATGTTTTTGCTCCAACTGGCATTATCATAAATTCTTGTACTGTTAGACCACTATCTGCATGTTTTCCACCATTCATTATGTTCATCATTGGAACTGGTAACTCTTTTGCATTTACTCCTCCAATGTAGTTGTATAAAGTCATTCCAAGTGAGCTAGCTGCTACTCTAGCAACTGCTAAAGATACACCAAGTGTAGCATTTGCTCCAAGTTTTGCTTTATTTTCTGTTCCATCTAATTCGATTAACATTTTGTCTATTTTAACTTGGTCATATACATTTTCGCCTTCTAGTTTTTCAGCAATTATATCATTTACATTACTAACTGCTTTTTCTACACCTTTTCCTAAATATCTATTTTTATCTCCATCACGTAATTCAACAGCTTCAAATGCTCCTGTAGATGCTCCTGATGGAACCATAGCTACTCCTGAAAATCCTCCTTCTGTAACTACTTCTACTTGTACTGTTGGATTTCCTCTTGAATCCAATACCTCTAATGCTTTTACGCTTTCAATTCCTAAATAATCTTTCATTTTGTCAACTTCCTTTCTATATTTTTATTTATTAAACTTTATAATTTTTTAGAAAATTTTCTAGCTCAAACCTTTTACATGTGTTTCAAAATCTGACTCCTTACACTATTCCTCTGCTCTTCAATCTGCTCAATATATGTCTTAGGCTTTACTTTTTCCTTTTCTTTTTCATATATATTTCTTAGTTTCTTTTTGCTTTTTATTTTATATGTATAGCGCTGTTCTTCAAATTTATTTTTGGCGTTTTTTTCCATTCTTTGAAATTCAGTTTCCTGTACATATTCTGGTTCTTTCTTTTCTCTATTATAGTCTAGTATTTTTCTTACTGGATTTTTATATATTGATTCTGTATATACTTCTATGTCTGGGCTAAAATATATATTTTCATTTACGTATTTTTTTATAATATTTCGTTCTTTTCTAGTAAAATATTCAATTGGCAAATTAAGATTATTATATTTCCATATAATATGCCTGTCCATACTTGAATATTTGGTATTTACTAAGCTTTCATAATTATATTCTATTTCAAATCTTAGTCCCTCGATTCTAATTGTAAGGTTACTCCATAAACGATGATTATATTTTTTAAATAGCTCTCTTAAGTCCTTTATTTTCATATAGAGTTTTTCAACCAATTTAATATATTCATCTTCATTTAGATTAAATTTATTTGGTATTTCATAAACATTTACAGGATTTTTCTTTAATATTCCTTTTGGAATATAATAAAAATATAGTTCTCCTGTTTCCAACCCCATCATTTTCTCTACTACAGAAGCATATAAATATATTTTATCCCATTTTTCTGGTATTAGATAAAATAATTGTTTCTGTAATTCAGAGTAAATTTTTCTTATCTCTGAATTTTCTATCATATATTCCTCCAGTTAGTAGTATTTACTCTACTATAATACTTTCTCCAGTCATTTCTTCTGGTTTCTCTAGTCCCATTAATTCTAACATAGTTGGTGCTAAATCTGCAAGTTTTCCTTCTCTTAATTTCACATCTTCTCTTCCTACTAAAATTAGTGGCACTGGATTTGTAGTATGCGCTGTGTGTGGCTCTCCTGTCTTATAATCTAGCATTTGCTCTGCATTTCCGTGGTCTGCTGTAATAAGCATTACTCCTTCATTTGCTTTTATTGCTTCTACTACTTTTCCCACACATTCATCAACTGCTTCTACAGCATTTATTGCAGCTTCCAAGCTTCCAGTATGTCCTACCATGTCTGGGTTTGCATAGTTTAATATTATGCAGTCATATTTTCTAGAATTTATCGCTTCTAATACTTTTTCCGTTACCTCATATGCACTCATTTCAGGTTTTAAATCATATGTTTCTACCTTTGGTGATGGAACCAATATTCTATCTTCTCCTGGATATTGTTTTTCTTCACCACCATTAAAGAAGAATGTTACATGTGCATATTTTTCTGTTTCTGCTATTCTTAGTTGTGTTAGACCTTTTTTACTTATATACTCTCCAAATGTATTTTTTAATACTTCTGGTTTAAATGCTATTTTTACATTTGGCATTGTTTCATCATATTGTGTGAAACATATATAGCATAGGTCCATTTTTTTTGTTTTGAATTCATTAAAATCTTTGTCTACTATTGCTCTTGTAATTTCTCTTGCTCTATCTGGTCTAAAGTTAAAGAATATTACTGAATCATTTTCTTCTATTTTAGCAATTGGTTCATTATTTTGACATATAACTGTTGGTTCTACAAATTCGTCAAATACTTCTTTTTGGTATGAACCTTCTATTGCAGATATAGCTGAATTTGCTTTAATTCCTTCTCCATTTACGATTGCATCATATGCTTTTTGAACTCTATTCCATCTTTTATCTCTATCCATTGCGTAAAATCTTCCTGAGATTGATGCAATTTTTCCTACACCTTTTTCTTTCATTTTTTCTTCAAGTTTCATGATGTAACTCTCGCCTGATGTAGGTGGTGTATCTCTTCCATCCATAAAACAGTGTACATATACATTTTCAAAGTCTTTTCTTTTTGCAAGTTCAAGTATTGCAAATAAGTGACGTATATGACTATGAACTCCACCGTCTGATAGAAGTCCTAGTATATGAAGCTTAGAATTATGCTTTTTACAATTTTCTATTGCTTCTACAAGTTCTGTATTGCTAAAAAAATCGCCTTCTTCAATTGATTTTGTTATTCTTGTTAATTCTTGATATACAATTCTTCCAGCACCTATATTAGTATGTCCTACTTCTGAATTACCCATTTGTCCATCAGGTAAGCCTACATTTAAACCACTTGTATACATTTTAGTAGTAGGACAGGTTTTCATTAGTTTGTCTATATTAGGTGTATTTGCAAGTTTTACTGCATTTGCTTGTTCTTTTTCGTTAATTCCAAATCCATCTAATATCATTAGCATTGTAACTTTTTTGTCCATTTTCCTATTCCTTTCTAAATTATGCTTTAAAATGATAAACATTTACCTAAGTAATTCCACGTGGCAAGCATATATTTTATTCAAAATCTTGGAGAATACAATATATGTTTGCCAGCAAGATGGAATGGACTCATATTTTAAAACATAATTTTACTTGTTATAATTTACAATCTTCGAGAACTCTTCTGCTTTTAGACTCGCACCTCCAACAAGGCCTCCATCTATATCTGACATTGAGAATAGTTCTTTTGCATTGGCAGATTTTACACTACCACCATATTGTATTATAACTCCATTTGCTATGTTTTGTCCATACATATTTGATATTTTTTCTCTAATGTTTTTTATCATATTGTTTGCATCTTCTGATGTTGCTGTTTTTCCTGTTCCTATTGCCCATATAGGCTCATATGCAATTATTGTATTTTGAACTTGATTAGGTTCTAATCCTTGCAAATCTTTTTCTATTTGGGTATTTACCACATCGTTTGCCATTCCTTCTTCTCTTTGATTTAAAGTTTCTCCAACACATAATATTGGTTTTAAGCCATATTTAAATGCTGATTTTAACTTTTTATTTACTGTTTCGTCAGTTTCCGCAAAATATTCTCTTCTTTCAGAATGTCCAATAATAACATAGTCTGCATTTATAGCTTTAAGCATTTTTCCAGAGATCTCACCTGTATATGCACCATTTTCTTCCCAATGCATATTTTGTGCACCTATTTTTATATTTGTATTTTGTGCTGCCAAAAGTGCATAAAATAAATCAGTGTAAGGAACACATAGAATTACTTCATTTTCAGTAT
>CALXND010000020.1 GCA_944389655.1 uncultured Clostridia bacterium
CACATATCCATGTAAAATATAATGATGAAGAAGTTATAATAGGAATATTAAATGGAGAAATTTTAGCTGGAAAAATATAAAAAAAGAAACAAAATGAAGCTGTGGAAAGAATAAAAAAAAATAAAATTATGGAATACTAGAACGGATGGACAAAAATTTGATATTAATCCGAATGATTTATATTTAGATATTTAATAAAATCGTTATGTGCAATAACTATACAAAATTATAAAATTTGTGCTATACTAATTTCAACAGTTGATTAATCAAATTATTTTTTTGAGTAAAATGTGGGAGGAATGCTTTGAGAATTAAGCAATTTTTTCGCAAATAACCTCCCTAAACGCTCCAATGACGTTTCTGTTCGAACTTTTTTAGAACAGTGATATGAAAATCGGCTCAATGTCAATAGTTGGGGTAGAATACCTGAAAAGTATTTCTATCTCAGCTTTTTTTATGGGTCAAAAATTCTGGCTCAAAGTCAATAGTTGGGGGTGTTTCACCCCAACTATATTATAGAAACTTTCTTGTACACTAAAGAGTTGTAAGTCTTAAAACTCACAATTCTTTGGTGTTCTTGGGAAAGGCAATACATCTCTAATATTTTGAATACCTGTTAAATACATCATCATTCTTTCAAATCCTAATCCAAATCCAGCATGAGGACATGTTCCATATCTGCGTAAATCTAAATACCACCAATAATCTTCTTCTGAAAGTTTTAATTCTTTCATTCTACTAGATAATTTATTGAAATCATCTTCTCTTTGGCTACCACCAATTATTTCACCGATACCAGCAACTAATAGGTCAGCAGCTGCAACAGTTTTTCCATCAGGATTTTGTTTCATGTAAAAAGCTTTAATTTCTTTTGGATAATCTGTAACAAAAACTGGACGTTTGAAGATTTCTTCGCTTAAATATCTTTCATGTTCAGTTTGAATATCAGTTCCCCAATGAACAGGAAATTCAAATCTATCATTAACTTTTTCAAGTTCTTTTATTGCATCAGTATATGTAATTCTTCCAAAATCAGAATTAACAACATTATCTAACTTTTGAAATAATCCAGTATCTATAAATCTATTAAAAAATTCCATTTCTTCTGGAGCATTTTCTCTAACATACGTAATTATATATTTGATCATTTCTTCTGCTAAATCCATAAAATCGTTTAAATCTGCAAAACAAATTTCTGGTTCAATCATCCAAAATTCAGCAGCATGTTTTACCGTGTTTGAATTTTCGGCTCTAAATGTAGGACCAAATGTATATACATTTCTAAATGCATGAGCATATGTTTCTACATCTAACTGACCACTAACAGTTAAATGAGAAGATTTTCCAAAAAAATCTTGAGAAAAATCTACTTTACCGTTTTCTGTTTTAGGAAGATTATCTAAATCCAATGATGTTACTCTAAACATTTCACCTGCACCTTCACAGTCACTACCTGTAATTATAGGAGTATGAACATAAACAAATCCTCTCTCTTGGAAAAATTTATGTATAGCATATGATAAAATAGAGCGAACTCTAAACACAGCATTAAATGTGTTTGTTCTAGGTCTTAAATGTGCAACAGTTCTTAAATATTCAAATGTGTGTCTCTTCTTTTGAAGAGGATAATCTAAATCAGAAATTCCAACTATTTTTATATTAGTAGCTCTAATTTCAAAAGGTTGTTTAGCATTTTCAGTTTTTATGAAACTACCTTCTACTTCGATAGTAGAGCTAATTGATAGTTTTCTTACCTCATCAAAATTATCTAATGTATTATCAAAAACAATTTGAACATTCTTAAAAAAGCTACCATCATTTACTTCTATAAAGCCAAAAGTTTTAGAATCTCTTAAAGTGCGTATCCACCCAGATACTTTTACCTTAGTATTATCGAATTTATCAATATTTTTGTATAAGTCTTTTACTAATGTGTTATTCATTTTTACCATTCCTTCCGTTATTTAATACAAGTATTATAACCAATTTGCTTAAAAATATCAAGGGAAAGTTGAAATATAAAGGTCAGGAGAAAATATAGAATAAACTATTAATACCTCATAATAAAAAAATTCTTGCATAAAATAAAAAAATATGGTAACATATATACTATAATGCTAAGAAAAAGAGGAGTAAGTTTTAAATTTCTATAAAGAGAATAGAAGTGTATGCGCTGAGAGCTTCTAATAGAAACAAAACCGAAGGTAGCTTTGGAGCAGATATGATGAAATAGTAGTAGTCATATACGTGTAACTTGCGTTAAAAGTAATTAAGATGCAATGTGTAATTTTGATTATAAAAATGATTAAAAGTCAAAATGTATATAAATTGTAAATTAAGGTGGTACCGTAAGCAGAAGAGCTTGCCCTTATTGTGGGTAAGCTCTTTTTTCTACATTTATTATATTGTAAGAAGAGCAAAAATGTTTATTATATCTGATGTTAAAAATAAATAGGAAGGTGATATTTATGGAAAAAACAAAACTAAATGACAAGTACAATCCAAAGAACTTTGAAGACAAACTTTACGAAGAATGGGAAGAAAAGGGTTATTTTAAACCTAGTATGGACAAAACCAAAGAAAGTTACTGTATTATGATGCCACCACCAAATGTAACAGGAAAGCTACATATGGGGCATGCATTAGATGACACAATACAAGATATATTAATTCGTTTTAAAAGGATGCAAGGTTACAATACATTATGGCTTCCTGGCTCAGACCATGCTGCAATTTCTACAGAAATGAAAGTAGTAGAAAAAATAAAAAAAGAAGGAAAAACAAAGCAAGATTTAGGAAGAGAAAAGTTTCTAGAAGAAGCTTGGGATTGGACAAAGCTATATGGTGGTACAATTCAAGCACAGCAAAAAAAGCTTGGCTGCTCATGTGACTGGAGTAGACGCAAGTTTACTTTAGATGAAGGTTTATCAGATGCAGTACTAGAACAATTTGTAAGCTTATACAATAAAGGATTAATATACAAAGGTACCAGAATGATAAACTATTGCCCAAGTTGTAAAACATCAATATCTGATGCAGAAGTTGAATATAAAGAGGAAGCAACACATTTATGGTATATTAGATATAAAATTACAGGAACCGAAAATAGATATATTACAGTTGCCACAACTAGACCAGAGACAATGCTTGGAGATACGGCAGTTGCAGTAAGTCCAACAGATGAAAGATATGAAGACTTAGTAGGAAAAACATGTATACTTCCAATAATGAATAAAGAAATTCCAATAATTGCAGACGAATTTGTAGAAAAAGAATTTGGAACTGGTGCAGTAAAGATTACGCCAGCTCATGATATGAACGATTATCAATCAGGATTAAGACATAACTTAGAAATTATATCAGTATTTGATGATGATAACAAAATGGGAGATTTAATTCCAAAATACAAAGGAATGGACTTACTAGAGGCAAGAAAAGCAATTGTAGAAGATTTGAAGAAAATAGGAGCTTTAGTAAAAGAAGAAGAATATGTTCATAATGTTGGAAAATGTGAAAGATGTAAAAATACAATTGAGCCTAAAGTATCTGAGCAGTGGTTTGTATCTATGAAAGAACTTGCTAAAAAAGCAGCGGACTCTGTAAGAAATGAAGAAGCTAGATTTATACCTAAAAAATACGAAAAGCAATACTTTAATTGGCTTGATAACATACAGGACTGGTGTATATCTAGACAATTATGGTGGGGACATAGAATTCCAGCATATTATTGTGAAGAATGTGGACATATAAATGTAGCAAAAACTAAGCCAGAAAAATGTGAGAAATGTGGAAGCAATCATTTGCATCAAGATGAAGACACTTTGGATACATGGTTTAGTTCTGCATTATGGCCATTTTCTACTCTAGGTTGGCCAAATACAGAAGCGGAAGATTATAAAACATTTTATCCAACAAATGTGCTAGTTACAGGATTTGATATTATAACATTTTGGGTATCTAGAATGATGTCACAAGGTCTAGAACTTACAGGAAAAGCACCATTTAAAGACATATTAATTCATGGAATGGTTAGAGACAGCCAGGGAAGAAAAATGTCTAAAACATTAGGAAATGGAATTGATCCAATAGAAATAATAGATGAATATGGGGCAGATGCTTTAAGATTTGCGGTTATATCTGGAACAACAATGGGAAATGACATAAGATACATGCCAGAAAAATTAGAACAAGCATCAAACTTTGCAAATAAAATATGGAATGCAGCTAAATTTATAAGAAATAATGATATACAAGATGAAGATATAATAGAGTTCCATACAAAAGTATTTTCAAAAGAAAATAGAAAATACAATGAAGAGCTATTAAACATAGAAGATAAATGGATTATAAATAAACTTGAAAAATTAGAGGCAGAAGTAACAAATAATCTAGAAAATTACGATTTAGGTGTAGCACTTGACAAGATTTACAATTTCATATGGAATGAATTTTGTGATTGGTATATAGAAATGGTAAAACCAAGAATGTATTCAGCTGATTACAACGAAAAAGTAAGAGTTGGATATGTATTAGATTATGTATTTGGTATATCAATGAAGCTATTACATCCATTTATGCCTTTTGTTACAACCGAAATTTATAGAAGTTTAGTAAAATACAATGACAAAGATTTAATGGTTTCAAAATGGCCTTATGCAAAGAGTGATAATCAATTCCAAAAAGAAGAAGAGGCAGTAGGAAAGATAAAAGAAATAATTGTAGGAATTAGAAATATAAGAAACACAAAAAATATACATCCAAGTAAAAAATCAAATTTGATTGTAGTAAGTGCTAAATACAAAAAAGATATAGAAGAAGCTAAAGAAATATTATTAAAGCTAGGATTTGTAGATAGAATAAATATTGTAACAAATATAGAAGAACTACAAGAAGAAAAAGCAGACTTAAAAGATGCAATGACCATCTTACTTAGCGATATAGAAGTATATATACCACTTAAGGGATTAATAAACATAGAAGAAGAAAAAGCAAGATTACAAGAAGAAATTAAAAGACTAGAAAGCGAAGTTTCAAGATGTGAAAAAATGCTTTCTAATCCAGGATTTGTAAATAAAGCACCAGAATCAAAAGTAAATGAAGAAAAAGATAAACTAGAAAAATACAAAGAAATGTTGGCGCTTGCAAAAGAAAGATTAACAGGATTAAAATAAAAAGTAATTAATTATTTAAGGTAAGCCTTAACAACATGAGAGAAGGTTAAAGTAATAAAGTATGCATATTGTTAAGGCTAAAACTATTAAATGGCAAAAAGCAAAGTCGAAAAAAGTCGATTAATGCAGATGAAAAAATTACAATAATTGTAAAAAAACTTGTAAAACATGTAAAAATATGGTAAAATATTTTACATAAAGTAACTTGTAAACCAGCACTAATAATTTAGGAGGTAACTTATGAAGAAAATCATCAAAAAAACCGTATGCCCATTTTGTGGAAAAAAACAACCAGAAAGATTTAACAGAGAGAATTCCTTTATTGGAAAAGAAGAAACCACATGTAAAAAATGTGGAAAGGAATACTCTATACCGTTTAATATAGCGGTATAAAAAGTGGCATAAGACAAACTCTCCATTTGCATATTTTGCAAATGGAGAGAAACTATTTAATAAATATATCTAAAAATCTTATAAATATTTTTTTAGTTTTTCAATAGTATTTTCTTGAAATTGAATAAAATCATCTAAAATTTTTTGAGTAGTCTGATTAGCATCAGGATTTTGATTTTTTAATTTTACACCTTCAATAATACCCATATTAGTACCTTTAATTAGCATTTCGGCTATATGAGAATTGCTTTTATCATTTATTGTACTCATTTGAATATCCATATATCCCATTACCTTTTGCATAAGTGGAAGCTCAGAAGGTAAATCGTTAAAATTTTGAAGCTCGGCATTTACTCGATTTAATATGTCATTATATTGATTATATTGATATATTAAATCGTCTTTAAAATTTTGGTCACCTACTTTTTCCGAAATAGTAGAAATAGAGTCCATTCCCATTTTTAATCCTTTGTTCACAGTATTCAAAATATATTGTTCATTTCCCATAAAATAAAACCTCCAAAAAATTTTTATATAATAAGTATGTGAAAAATAATATAATTTATGCGAAAAGTTAAAAAAATAAATATTAGTAAACGACAATTATTTCGTAAAACATACGATATAACTATTGACAAGTACCAATAAGTAAAGTATAATAAAAGATATTTACAAATTATGGTAAGTAATTAAATAATTTGGAGAAGATCAAAAGATTTTCTCCAAAATTTTTCACCTAAAAAATATAAAAGATAGTCATAATTTTAATTAATAAGCATATACATATATTAAGACAAGCTGGAGGTGGTACGAATGATAAGAAAAGGACAAATAAACGATGCATTAGAAATTGGAAATATAAAAATTAATACTTGGAGAAAAACATATTTTAATATTTTTCCTGATGAATTTTTAGACAAGCTAAACATAGAAACAGAGGAACAAAAATATATAAAAAGTTATCCAAATAGAAAAGTAAAAGTATATGAAAAAGATGGACAAATAATCGCTTATTGTTATTATGGGAATAGAAAAGAAGAGATATTACCAGATTATACAGGAGAAGTTTTTGCATTATATGTAAAAAATGATTGTCAAGATAAAGGGGTAGGAACTAAACTTCTGAAAGATGCAATAAACGATTTAGCAAAAGACAATAAAAAGATTCTTTTGTGGTGTGCAAAAGAAAATTATAGAGCAATCTCATTTTATAAAAAGAATGGATTAGAAGTTCTAATAGAAGATATAGAAAACATAGGTGGAAAAAATGTGGAAAAGACGGCGCTAGGAATAGATTTAGATAAGGAAAAATCGTATACAATAAAAAAATCAGCAAATTATATAACAAAAGGTGATAGTACAGCAATATATGCTAATCCAGATTTGATAGTACTAAATAATGAAACAAATAAATGGTTTAATCAAATTCTAAATAAGGAAGATATTTCAAATATACCACAAAAATTTATTGATTATTTAATAAGAAAAGAAGTTATAGAATTTGCTTAAAGAATAAAACCTAAAGTGGAGGTAAGATATGATTAGCGATTTTTCCAAAAGAGAATTAGTAAATCTAATTTGGAGTAGGCCAAACTTTGCGCAAATAGAGCTTACTAGAAATTGTAATTTTAAGTGCAAGTTTTGTTTTGAAAATTGTGATGTAAAAGATAAATATGAAGATAAACCAGTAGAAATGTGGAAAAAAGTGATAGATAATCTGCATGAATTAGGACTAAAAAAACTACATTTCTCTGGTGGAGAAAATTTTTTATATCCGCATTTTAAAGAAATTTTAAAATATTCTAAAGAAAAGGGATTTGTAAATTTAATAAACACAAACGGATCATTTAACATAGAAAAAATATTAAATTACTCAGATGAATTTGTATTTTCACTACATGGATATATGGAGCTAAATGATGAGATAACAGGTTTTAATGGTTCATTTAATTTGACTGTAAAAAATATAGAAAGAGCATTAAAAGCAGGAAAAAAGGTTTCTGTAAATACGGTTTTAATAAAAGATAATTTTGATAAATATGAAAAACTCTATACATATTTAAGTAATAAATTTGAAAATTTAACATATTCACCAACAATAGTAATTCCTTGCTATACCGGGAAAAAATTTGATTCTTTAAATATTCCAATAAACGAAGAAAATATGAACAAATATTTAACATATATAAATAAAATAGGGAGAGAGAAGTTAGTATATAAGCATGGGCTTTATGGACTTTTAGGTAGAGACGAAAAACAGATGCATATGCCAGTATGTGCGGCAGGCAAAAGTAAACTTATTATCAAATACAATGGAGATGTATATCCTTGTAACTTTTTTCAAACAAATGAGTTTCTTTGTGGAAATGTTTTTAAACAGAATGTAAAAGAAATTTGGAATGAAGGCAAAGGATTCAAAAAATTCAGATTATATTATTTAGACAATGATTTACCAAAAGAATGTATGAATTGCAAAAAACATAATAATTGTTTTTCTGGATGCAGAGCATGGACAAATAGCTATATGAACCAGGATGCTAACGTTAAGAAGGAAGGAGATGTTAGATGTGGGGTTATCAATGCATATGTTGGAGCTTGAAATAACTACAAAATGTAATTTGAATTGTTTACACTGCTATAACAGAGAAAATAAAAATTTAGATATGGATGTAGACGAAATTATAAAATACATAAATTTTGCAAATAAAAACAATGTACATACATTTACAATATCTGGGGGAGAAGCAGCTCTTCATCCAGAGTTTAAAAAAATATGTGAATATTTGAAGAATAATAGGAATAAATTAGATGGTATAAAGAAAGTTACTTTACAAACAAATGGATATATAAAAAATATTGATTTAAAGAAATTAAAAGGGTTTGATTATATTCATTTAAGCTTTGACATAGACGAAAATGGAGCAAGAATTATTAATAGTAAAAATACAATAACGCTTGCAAAGGATTTACAGAAATTAGAGATTAAGCCATATTTATTTACAACAGTACATAAAAAGAATGTAAAACATATTGATGAAATTGTTAAAATTGCAAATGATAATAATGTGCCGATAGCATTCAATTTCTGTATAGATACAGGTAAAGACAAAGACTTTTTATTATCAGAAGAAGAAAAAGTATATGCTATACAAAAATTACTAAATTATGAGAAACAGGGAAAAATAAACAAATTAAAACATCCATATGTAAATTCATATAAGAAGATGAGTCTTGCAGACGACGAGAAGTTTAAAATAAAGGGAGGATGTACTGCAGGAATTGCATCTTGTTCAATATTAGCAAATGGAGATGTAATACCTTGTCCATTTGTTAGAGTAAAGGCGGGAAATATACATGAGGAACAATTAGAAAAGATATGGTTAGAATCAGATTTATTTAGGCAAATACGTGATAGAAAAAGTTATGAAGTATGTGGAGATTGCAGATATCTAGCTTATTGTGGAGGTTGTAGAAGGTCTGCACTGCAAAGTAGCAATAAAATTAATGGATATGATTATAATTGTATAAAAAGAGTAAGTAAAACAGCAGATTTGTTAATATCAAAAGAAAGTTCAGCATAATATTATTACAATTCATGGCTATACAGTACAATATATTTAAGATTGCTATAAAAAATAAACCATGAGTTACAATATTAATTAATAATATAAAAAAGGAGGTGAAAGTATGGATAGACAAGATTGGGAGATGAGTGTAGAAGAATTTAACGACTGTGGCTGTGCAATGAATGGAGACTAATTTGAGTACATAAGAAGAAAAAGACTAAAATAAGTATATTTAATAAACTTATTTTAGTCTTTTTTATTGTATAAGAAAAATCGACTTTTTTCTTACTATTTCAGTGTTTTTACGATTCTTCCTATACAACAAAGTTAGGCTACCTTGGACTGTCCGAGCAAAGCAAGGACATGTATTTTGCCATTGCCTTTAGGATTTCCTCCTTATAGTCGGAAACCTAAATCAACATGAACAATAACGCGGGCTTTAAAATCTTATAAGCAGAGAAAGAATCTAAAAAGCCTATTGTTCTAGCCTATAATTCATAAGCTCTGATTGCATTCATAAACAAAATTTGTTCTTTTACTCTTTTAGAAACTTTTAAATTATTTACAACTTTAAGTTCATTTATACTGTTTCCCCAAGGAGAATCTGAACCAAATAAAATTTTATTACTTGGTACAAAATCTAGTACCTTATAATAAATATCTTCTGGAGAATGTATCTCTTTATAATTCTCCAAACTTTGCTTTTTAGTTTTAAATAGGAAAGTTGATGGGCAACAATCGATAAATATATTATCCATAAAACTAATTTGTCGTAAAGATTCATCACATAATGCAGCAGCATGAGATATTATAATTTTTACATTAGGATTTTGCTTGGCAAAAATAATAGAATTGGATGAGTGTTCTATTATTCTAGAACCACAATGAATTAGTATAGTGTGATTAGATCGTATGTGAAAATCTTTAACATTTACTTGATCATTCCATGGGTGAAATTTAAAACCAATAAAATCATTAGGGTAGTTCTTCTCGAAATAATCTATTTCATTTTGAATAGTAGATTTACATAGAGAGATATATAATATTGGCTTTAAAATACTCCTGTAAGGTCGTGTAATATAAATTAGTTCTAAGTTATACTGCCTAAGTGGATCTATACTACCTTTAAAAATGGTCTTACCACAAGTCCGACATTTTAAAATAGCATCATTCTCTCGACTAACAAGTACTACTCTGTGCCGATTTGGAGACGAACATGGACAATATTGAAGGTTACTATTAATAGATGAGCTGTATGCTAAGTCTTTGAAACTAGCAGTTTTTTTACAATGAATGCTACAATCATTAGGACAGCGATATAGTTCCACTTTAGGATTTATACAGGGGAAAGCAACATCAATTTTAGAGAGCGCCATTTCTCCTAAAAAACTACCTAAGGTATAGTCATTGTAAAAGAAAAAATTGTTGTTGGTATTCAAATGCACATGTGAGTTTATAATCATAAATCCCACTCCTTTCAAATTAATATAATATATATATATCACAAAATTTAAAGAAAAAGCACAAAATGTCGAAAACTTCCCATAAATCGGCAAAACTTCTATAATTTCGCTATTGGAAAAAAATGTAAAAAGAATTATAATAAATAAAAAACAAAGGTTACGAATAAGATAACTATTTACTGCAAATAAATGTAACCGAGTATAAAAGGAGGGAAAAATGTGAATATCAATTTTGAAAAAGAGGACAAGCAATTAACAGTGGAATTTACAGAAGAAATAGACCATTGTGTAGCAGAAAAATTAAGGAGGAAGGTAGACGATGAAATTACAAGATATATGCCTAGAAAAACTATATTTGATTTCAGTAGGGTTACTTTTATGGATAGTGCAGGAATAGGGATGCTAATTGGAAGATATAAAATGATGAAACTTATTGGAGGAAGTTTAGAAATTGCAAATGTAAGCCAGACAGTGAGAAAAATATTAGAAATGAGTGGAATTAATAAAATAGTGTCATTCTAAAAATAGATAAAACTACTAAAACATAAAAAAACTTTATAGTATTTAGTAAATAAAAAGGAGGATAAAAAATGTATGATAATGAAATGAAATTGGAGTTTTTAAGTAAGTCGTGCAATGAAGCTTTTGCAAGAATTACAGTGGCAGCATTTGCATCACAATTAGACCCAACAATAGAAGAACTTGCAGATATAAAAACTGCTGTATCAGAAGCAGTTACGAACTGTATTATTCATGGATATGAGGAAACAGAAGGTATTGTAAAAATAAAGGGAAGAATAATAAAAAATACTGTAGAAATAGAAATTTCTGATACAGGAAAGGGAATAGAAAATGTAGAGCTTGCCAGAAAGCCACTTTATACAACAAAGGCGAATTTAGAAAGATCAGGAATGGGATTTACGATAATGGAAAGTTTTATGGATGATGTAGAAATAGACTCTGTTCTAGGCTTAGGAACAAAAGTAATAATGAAAAAGAAAATAAAAAAGCATTTAGTAAATTTAGATAAAGAGGAATTAGTTAGTTTAGGAGGAGTGAGCTAAGTGCAAGAAACCGATTTATATGACAATCAAATAGCAGACATAAAAGAAGCACAAAATGGTGATAAAGCAGCGATGGAAAAATTAATAGACAATAACAATGGTCTTATATGGAGTATAGTAAAAAGATTTAAAAACAGGGGATACGAAATAGATGATTTGTATCAAATTGCAGTTTTAGGTTTTATAAAAGCAATAAAAAAGTTTGATACTAGTTTTGCTGTAAAACTATCTACATACGCAGTTCCATATATTTTAGGAGAACTTAAAAGGTATGTACAAACAGAAGGGCCAATAAAAATAAGTAGATCAATAAAAGAATTGTTGTATAAAATATCTGAAACACAAAAAGAATTCCTAAAACAAGGAAAAGAGCTAAGTATAGAAGAAATGTCAAAAGAAATAGGAGTTCCAAAAGAAGAAATAGTCATAGCTTTAGAAAGTAAGGTACCAGTTAACTCAATATATGAGAATGACTCTGGAGAAGATGATAACTTAAATATATTAGACAGACTTAGCAGTGGGATAGACGAGCAAAATTTAATTATAAATAAAATAGCAATTGGAGATTTAATAAAAGATTTAAAAGAAAGAGAAAAACAAGTAATTTTACTTAGATACTTTAGAGGTAAAACTCAAATGGAAGTTGCTAAACTTATAGGAGTAAACCAAGTTCAAGTATCTAGAATAGAAAGAAATGTATTAGGTAAAATGAAGAGAAAGCTGATGGGAAAGGATGCTATTACAGCTTAAAAATGGCTCTTTTAGATGAAAAAGAACATCTAGAAAAATTATGCTTTAAGAAAGAATGTGAGCGAAAAAATGAGAAAAATTTTTATATATTTCTTAATACTGATATTTATTTGTTTTGCAATTCCAATAATATTTACATCAGAATTTTCTAGTAGAACTACATCACAAGATGTAGCTTTAAATGAAGAATTCAAAAAACAAAATATTATAGAATCTACATATGACTATAAGAAGTACAATACAATAAAACTATTACACACTAAAACAAATAAAATTGAAGAAATAGATTTAGACGAATATTTATATGGTGTTGTATCTGCCGAAATGCCAGCATCATTTGAAAAAGAAGCATTAAAAGCACAAGCAGTGGTAGCAAGAACATATACCATATATAAGATTGTAAATAATGATGGAAAACATAAAGATGCAGATATTTGTGATGACTCAACATGCTGTCAAGCATGGATTTCTAAGGAGGACAGATTGGATAAATGGAATGATGATGAAAAAGAAAGTAATTGGGATAAAATAGTTCAAGCAGTAAATAGTACACAAGGTAAAATTATAACATATGAAGGAAAGTCTATAAATGCATTTTTCCATTCAAATAGTGGAGGAGAAACGGAAGCTCCTGTGGATGTATGGGGTGGTAGTGGATACCCATATTTACAATCTGTATCAACATCAGGAGAAGATGCATATAGTCAGTATAGCTCAGAAGCAGAATTTACAGAAAAAGAATTTGAAGAAAAAATAAAAAAGGAGCATAGTGATTTTAAGATAGATTTTAAACAAAAAGATTGCATAAAAATCAAAGAATACACAGAAGGAGGGAGAGTCAAAACAATAAAAATAGGGAATTTAGAACTTTCGGGAGTAGAAGTAAGAAATATTTTTGCGCTTAGGTCAGCAAATTTTAAAATAAACATGGAAGATGGAAAGATAAAATTCAAAGTTACTGGATATGGTCATGGAGTAGGAATGAGTCAAACAGGTGCAGATAGCTTAGCAAAAGAAGGAAAAAACTACGAAGATATAATACATCATTTTTATACAAATGTAGAAATTGAAGATATGTAAAATATAGGAAAAGTTTAAATAAAATTGTATAAAACTCTCAAAAATGTAAATACTTAAAATAAATAAATATTTAGGAGGAAAAATAAATGAGAAGAGAAAGAAGGAATTTCGCAAGAAATAATTCAGAAAATAAAAGAGTATTGTACATTGGAGGAGGAATAATTACACTTTCTATAATTGTAGCTATAGCAATATCTATATTATTTAGTGGAAATGACAATAGTACAGAACTTGCAAGATTTAATACATCTACTATCGATAGTTTGGGTGCCAATTCTTTAGGAACAGAAGAAACAAGCACACAAATGGGAAGAACAGTAAATGAAATGAAAGATGAGGAAACAAATGAGCTAGAAAATGAAATATCTAATGTCATAAGTAATGATGTAAATGATAAAGAAGATGAGCAGAAAAAATATGCTGTAAATACAAATGCATCAAATAAAAAAAGTGATGAAGAACAAACCACTAATACAGAAAAGGAAATAGAAGAACAAATCCAAAAAGAGGAAGAAAAAGATCCAGAATTTATCATACCGGTAGAAGGAGAGATTTTGAAGGCATATGCAAAAGACAATTTAGTATATTCAACAACATTGGATGAATGGATTACTCATAACGGATTAGATATAGCAGCAGAAAAAACAACTGTGGTAAAAGCAGCAGCTGATGGAACTGTTAAATCGATAAAAAATGATCCGAGATATGGACTTACAGTTACAATAGAACATCAAAATGGCTTTAGTACAGTGTATTCTAACTTGCTTACAGCAGAATTTGTTGAAGAAGGAGAAAAGGTAGAACAAGGTGATACAATAGGAACAGTTGGAAACACAGCCACATTTGAAATTGCAGATGAACCACATTTACATTTTGAAATTTTAAAAGATAGTCAAAATGTAGATCCAGAATTGTATATAAATAAGTAATTATTGCTCACAGTCAATCATAATTCAGATTGACTGTGATTGAGCTATTGTATAGGAAAAATCGAAGATTTTTCCTATACAATAACGGCTACGCCGAATACACACAAATTTTACATGTGTAAAATTTGGTGTGCGAACAATAATGAGGACTTTAACACGTTATAAACAGAGAAAAAAATTAAAAAGCCAAATATCGTTCTTATTGAAAATACCAATACTTATGATATAATAGCAAAAAAAGCAAAGGAGTAATAAATGAACTGGACAACCGAACAAAAACAAGCAATATATGAAAAAGGAAATAACATATTAGTAGCAGCGGCGGCGCGGAAGCGGTAAAACAGCTGTACTTGTAGAACGAATTATAAATAAAGTAATAAATGATGGAATGGATATAGATAAAATTCTAGTAGTAACCTTTACAAATGCTGCTGCAAGTGAGATGAGAGAAAGAATATTGGATGCTATATATAAAAAAATTGAAGAGAATCCAGACAACGAAAAATTGCAAAGACAAATTATGCTTTTAAATAAATCAAGCATTTGTACCATACATTCATTTTGCTTAGATGTAATAAGAAATAACTTTTATGAAATAGATACCTCAGCCAATTTTAGAATAGGTGATACAGCAGAAATTGAGATGCTAAAGGCCGAAGTATTAGAAGAAATTTTTGAACAAAAATACATGGATAATGATGCAGGATTTATAAAATTAATTGAAGCATACACAGACTATAGAGGAGACGAAAAGTTACAGGACATAATTTTAAATATATATAAATACATACAAAGTAATCCATTTCCAGAAAAATGGTTAGAGGAGAAGGTTGAAGAATTTAATATAGATGAAAATAGAGATTTTTCAGAAACAGTATGGGGCAAAATAATATTAGAAAATATTAAAGGAGAATTAAACGCGCTTATTACAAGATTAGAAAATATAAAAAATAAAACACTTAAATTTGTAGAACTAGAAAAATTTTCTAGAATACTGGGAGAAGATGTAAACAATCTAAAAACAATAAAATTGGACAAATGGGATAATGCCTACGAAAGTCTAAATAATGTTGTATGGAGTAAATGGCCAATTGACAAGAAAGTAACATTAGACTTAAAAAACGAAGCAAAAGAAATAAGAGACAAAGTAAAAAAAGATTTTTCAAATTTAAATTTAAAATATACATCAAAAGAAGCTATAGAAGATATTAAGAGTATGTATAATATACTAATAGAGCTCAAAAAAATCATATTAGAGTTTTCAAAAAACTTTTCGATAGAAAAAAAAGAAAAAAATATTATAGATTTTAATGATATTGAGCATTTTGCATTAAAGATTTTATTAGGAGAAGATGGTAAGCCAACACAAGTTGCAAAAAAACTAATGCAAAAATTTGAAGAAATTTTAATAGACGAATATCAAGATAGTAATTTAGTACAAGAAAAAATACTTACAAGTATATCTAAAGGAAATAACATCTTTATGGTAGGAGATGTCAAACAAAGTATTTATAAATTTAGGCAAGCAAGACCAGAGTTATTTTTAGATAAATACTCAAAATATGATTTAAAAAGTGGGTTAAATGTGGAAAGTATAGGCTTAAAAATACAATTATTCAAAAATTTTAGAAGTAGGCAAAATATATTACAGGTTACAAACATGATATTTGAAAATATTATGAGTAGTAAGCTGGGAGATGTTGAATATAATAAAAATGAATATTTGAACTATGGAGCAGATTATCCAAAACCAGAAGATGAAAATATAAATCATGCAGGAACAGCTGAACTACATATAATAGACTTGAAGGAAAAAGAAGATGATGAAGAAACAGATGATTTAGAAAGAATAGAAGATTCGGTATTAGAGGCAAAATTTGTTGCAAGAAAAATAAACGAATTGTTAAATAGCAATTATTATGTGTATGATAGAAAACAAGGATATAGAAAAATAAGGCCAAAAGATATATGCGTTTTACTAAGAGCAACATCAATCCTGGCTCCAATATACGAAAAAGAAATAGCAGAAATGAACTATCCAGTTTTCAGTGATAGCTCTAGTACATATTTAGACTCTATGGAAGTACAAACTATCATGTCACTTTTAAAAATTATAGATAATCCAATGCAAGATATACCATTAGTTACAGTGCTAAGAAGTAATATATTTGGATTTACAGATAATGAACTAATACAAATTAGACTAAATGATAAAAAATGTTCATTTTTTGAATCAATGATTAAAGCCAAACTTAGTGTAGACAATAAATTAAGGGGAAAAATAGATAATGTAATAGAGCAAATAGCATGTTGGAAAAGAGAAGAAAAGTATATGTCACTAGACGAACTAATTTGGAAAATATATTTAGATACAGGATTTTATAATTATGTAAGTTTGCTTCCTAATGGGGATTTAAGACAAGCTAATTTAAAAATGCTTTTTGAAAAAGCTAAACAATATGAAAAAGCTAGTTTTAAAGGACTTTTTAACTTTATTACTTTTATAGATAAAGTTAAAAGTAGTAGTGGAGATTTATCAGCTGCCAAAATAATAGGCGAAAATGATGATGTTATTAGAATAATGAGTATTCATAAAAGTAAAGGACTAGAATTTCCAGTAGTAATTTTAGCAGCTACAGGGAAAAAATTTAATATGCAGGATTTAAACACACCAATACTATTACATCAAGATATAGGATTTGGAATGCAGTTTATAGATACACAAAAGAAAATTGAATATAGCACACTATCAAAAGAAGCAATAAGAATAAAATCCAAACTAGAAACTATATCAGAAGAAATGAGAGTACTGTATGTTGCATTAACTAGGGCAAAAGAAAAATTGATAATAACAGGTTTATCAAAAGATTTAGAAAAAGCTTTAAAAGATAAAGAAAAAATATTAGAAATGTATAAAGCAAGTAATTTAGACAACGAAAAAATAAATCCAAGTTTATTAGGTAAATATACTTCATATTTAGATTGGATAGAATTAGTATACCAATATAACAAAGAAAAAACAGAAGAAATAATGAATTTATTTGTACACAATAAAATAGATTTAATGAAAGAAATGAGTGACGAAGAAAGAGAAGATTTAAACATCATACAAGAAATAAGAAAAAAAGTAGAAGAATGTAACAATGCTTCAAATATAGAAGATAATAAAAAAATACAAAATCTACTTTGGAAATATAAATATATAGAATCTTCAAAAATACCTACAAAAACATCTGTAACTAAACTTAAAGAATTGGAAAAAGATACTACAGATATAGAGGAATTAATAGATTCTATAAAAAATAAGCATACTAGAAATTTAGAAGTAAAACCGAAGTTCATTGAAGAAACACAAAATCTTACTGCTGCTCAAAAAGGAACTGTAATGCATTTATGTGTACAAAAACTAAATGAACAAGAAGATTATACCTTAGATAAATTGTATGAATTTGTACAAGATTTAGAAAAAAACAATATTATTTCTGAAAAAGAAGCGGAAAGCATAAACATAAATAATTTATATAGGTATACACAATCTGACTTATGGAAAGAGCTAAAAGAGGCAAAAGAGATACACAAAGAAGAGCCTTTTTATATAAATATTCCTGCAATATCTATTTATGACGAAGCAGAAGAACATGAACAAATATTAGTACAAGGAATTATAGATTTGTATTATATAAACAAAGAGAACAAATTAATTTTAGTAGATTATAAAACAGATAAAGTTCCAAATGGCGATGTAAGTATTTTGGAAGAAAAATATAAAATACAATTGGACTTATATAAAAGAGCTTTGGAAGAAGCTACAGGAAAAAAAGTAGATAGAGCTATGATATTTGCGCTTTCAGCAATTTAAGAAGCTTAGTTTATACAAAGAATTTAACTCAAATATTTCATATGTCTAGATAGATTATCTATCTAGGCATACAATACATTTGTGCAGAGCCATAAATTGCAATGACTTTAGAAATTAAATTACTCCCTAGAACTTCTTCCATTTTCACTCCTTCCAGATACACCACACATTTTATCATATTCTTTGCACTTTATTTTATATTCCATTTGCTGAGTCATATATCTATAATACATATATGCTTGCTCATATTGAACCATGGGATTAAACATAGGATTATCGAAATTTGCATCATTTCCTAAATCATAATTATATGGAGGCATACCATAAAAATTATTATTATCCATATTTCTATCCATAAATAATCAACTCCCTAAATAATTTCTTTAATAAAACATATTCAAAATTAAATAAATTATGACATTTTACAGTTATATTGTTACTACATAATAGTTTTATCTTATTACTTGATAAAATGTATATTTTTTAAATCCTTTTGTCATTTATTGTCGAAACGATATAATCAGATTAAGAGAATTTCATAATATACATTTTAACAGGCTTTTACAGAAATTTATGTTTCATTAGTATTCCAAAATTTATTAAACAAGTTGAAAATTAAAATCACGAACATAATTCCAATAATCAAAATTCCAAAATTATAAAAGAATGAGAAAATAGTGCTATTAGTTTGAGATATAGATGTACTTATATTGTTAGAAGTTTCTATTAAATCCAGATTGATAAATGGAATACATTTAAGAGCAATAAAAGTATATATTCCTGCAAAAATTCCTTGCATACATTTACCTACAAAATATTTTTTCATAGATAAATCAGTTTTGGCTACAATGCTAAATACTTGAAGAAAAACAGAAAAACCACCAAATCCAAGCAAAAAAGCACATAGAATAACATTTTGCGAAATTGCTTTTATATTAATACTTGAGATTAATTTTACTCCATTTGTAAGTTCTAGAATTCCAGAAACAAGGGGGTTAGCAAAATTAAAGTCAAATCCAATAAGTCCTAAAAGAGGTTTAAAGAAGTTACTTATAAAATCTAGAACATGAGTCTGATTTAAAATAGAAATTATAACAGAAAAAATGACTACAAAACCACCAATTAAAAGAATGGTAGAAATACTCTCATTTATGCTCTTGCCTAAAATTTCTCCTAAATTTCTAAAAGAAACCGTTTTATCGGAATTATAATCGTAATTACTCAAAGATCTTGATGGACTATGGCTTGGTGTTTGTAAATCTGATTTAAAGTATTTCTTGCTATAATTTTTTCTAAATTCAATATCACTTTTTCTAGAAAACTGTCCTAAAATAATTCCTACAGTTATACAGGACAAAATATGTGTACATAAAAGTAAAAGGCCAGTTTTAGTATCTCCAAATAAACCAATTCCAACACTACTTAAAATAAAAAGAGGACCAGAATTATTTGTAAATGCAAGCATTCGCTCTCCTTCATCCTTAGTAACTAATCCTTGTTTTCTAAAATCGGATACAATTTTGGCACCGACAGGATAACCACTAATAAGCCCCATTACAAAAGCAAAACCTCCTATGCCAGGAACATTAAAAAGAGGTTTCATAATTTTATCTAAAATTTTACCAGTAAAAGATACTACCTTTGTGTATGAAAGAAGGTGAGTAATAACAAAAAATGGAAAAAGTGATGGAACTACACATGTAGCCCATAAGATTAAACCATTTGTAGTAGCAGTCAAATTTGATTTAGAAAATAAAACTAAGCAAATAGCTATAATAATAAAAGTAAATGGAAGTATATTTTTTTGCAAAGATAAAATAAAAAATCTCATTTTAAGCCTCCGTTCAAGTATGTTTTTCTATAGTTGTTAATCTATTATTACTAATATGCTAGAATGTAGAAATTTATACCGTTAGGACAAGCTTAGGTTACAGGATAATGGTTTTAAACATGAAGCTCTATAAAAGCCTAATAAAATGTATATTTTGAAAATTTTTGTAGGAGCGCGTAGCGACCAAACGAGTCTTCCTTGAAGACGAGTGCAGATTGGAGAAACGTTCAGATTTAAAAAATTTACTATTTTTTAAATCTGATTATATCGTTTCGACAACAAGCGACAAAAAAATTTGAAAAATATACATTTTATTAGGCTTTCAGCACAACATTAAAATAAAACCATTATTCTATAACCTAAGCTTAGTTTCATAATTTATTTAGAAGCTGGTCTTTAAAGTATAATAGGATTTAGTAGACTATGAAATCTAACTTGTATAACAGCTAACAGAATAAATTTAATTGTAATAGATATAATAAGAAAAGATGCAATTAACAATTTGAGAAAGAGGGGGAAACACATGAAAGAATTTAAACCAGATGCAATTTATTATGAAGAAAAAATAAAAGAATATGAATTAGGAAGAGAAATGTTGGAAAAATATAAAGAAGTACCACAATATATAATAGAAAACCACAATAATATTGAAAAAATGAGAAAAAAAGAAAATAAAGAATTTCCTAAGATGAAACGTAATCTTATTATAGGAATTAGAAAAACTCATAAATTTGTGCCAAATAGTAAAATATCTAATTATTTAGTACCGTACACATCGTCGGGCTGTATAGCAATGTGTTTATACTGCTATTTGGTATGTAACTACAATAAATGTGCATATTTAAGATTATTTGTAAATAGAGAAGAGATGCTACAAAAAATAATAAAAACTGCAAATGATAGTGATAAAGAACTAGTATTTGAAATTGGAAGTAATAGTGATTTGATTTTAGAAAATTCTATTACTGGAAATTTAAAATGGACTATAGAAAACTTCAAAAATGCAAAAAAGGGATATTTAACATTTCCAACAAAATTTGATATGGTAGATGACATTTTAGATATAGAAGGAAAAGAAAAAATAATAATTAGAATGAGTGTAAATCCAAAAGAAATAATTCAAAAGATAGAAATAGGAACATCAATGCTTAAAGATAGAGTAAATGCAATTAATAAATTAAAAAGGGCTGGCTATAAAGTTGGAATCTTAATAGCTCCAGTGATATTTGTAGAAAATTGGGAGGAATTATATAAAGAATTAATAGTATATTTAAAGGAAAATTTAAGTGATGAAGCTAAAAAAGATATATTTTTTGAGGTGATTTTTATGACATATAGTTTTATTCATAGAAAAATAAATGAAGAAGCCTTCCCAAATGCAACTAATTTATATAATGCAGATATAATGACTGGAAGAGGAAAAGGAAAATACACATACAAGCAAGAACAAAGAATAAAAGGTGAGGAGTATATAAAAAACTGGCTTAATGAATATTTCCCAAATAATAAAATAATTTATTTTAGTTAGCAGGTAATTAAATCATCCATACTATATAAACCATTTTTCTTTTGAATTATAAACTTTGCAGCACGAAGAGAGCCTTGGACATATATATTTCTTGAATAAGCAGTATGTTTTAATTCAATAGTTTCATTCTCACCAAAGAAAAAAACAGAATGTTCACCAATCAAATTTCCACCCCTAATAGAAGCAAAACCAATTTCGTTTTTATTCTTTTCTTGTCTTGAATAACTTCTACAAAAAACATATTTGTACTTATTATTGCATGCCTTGTTAATATTATTTGCAATCATAATAGATGTTCCGCTAGGGGCATCTACTTTTTTTCTGTGATGTTTCTCTAAAATTTCTATATCGAAATCACTTAACTTTTGAGCTAATAGGCTAGATAAATTAGAAATTATATTAATTCCAAAACACATATTAGAAGATTTAAAAATCGGAATAGCTTCGGAAAATTCTACAATTCTCTTTTCCTGAAGCTCATTAAAACCAGTTGTGGCAATTACTGTGGGAATTAAATTTTTTATAGCATAATCTAAAATATTAAAGCTTGCTTGAGGAGTAGAAAAATCGATAATTACATCTGGTTTCTCTTTTATATTGTAAATTAAACCGCTATTTTCTTTGTCTATTCCATATAATATACAAAATTCCTTTGAGTTACTTACATATTCAGAAATAGCTTTACCCATTGTACCATTAGAGCCATTTAATAAAATGTTTATCAATTAAATCACAACCTTATACATAATTTAAAAAACGATATAACTTACTGCTATATCGTTTAACTAATATATATTCTAAACAATTCTAAAAAATAACATACTTAAAAAAATATATGCGTATTTATAAAATGTTTTTGCTTTTAATTTTTCTTGAATATATAAGTATGTTTCTAGGCATGCACTATATTTATCCATAATAGTAACTATATAAGATTCTTTATATCTTGGAAAAGCAAAGGTAACTGGCCACATATGTTTTAAAATAATATCTTTCTCAATATCATTTAAGTCAAATAATTTGTTAGCATTTTCTAAGGCAATATGTGGATGAACATATGCATGAAGTCCAGGTAAGGCAATATCTCTATTCTTTTTTCGCCAATCGTATAAAAATAAATCATGTAACATAGCTGCTCGAGTAGCAGAGATATAATCTAATTTTAATTTTTTACAAGCTATATAGGTATAATATGCAACTTGCATGCAATGTTTGTATGTTGAGGTATTACAATGCTGTCTATATAGCTTCATTTGCTTAACTGTATTATTAGAAATAATATCTTTGATTATACTAAAAAATTCGGAAAGTTCATAAGATTTATCCATAGCAATATGTGTATTTTCATATGAGTCAATATTGCATCCAATTTTAGTAAAAATATCTTCTTCTGTTTTTCTCTTAAAATTTTTAAAAAGATTCATTATTAATTTATTCCTCCTAAAGGAAAAAGTAACGTATAATATAATTATAGCATTAAAATTACATAATGTGAATAAATTAATAAAATTTTAATAAAATAATTGTTGCAGGATAATGTTTAAACAAAAGAGTTTTCAGAATTTAGCAGTGAATCAATTTGTGCTTTACACTTATCTGATGCCTCTATTAAAGGAAGTCTAGGAGTTCCACAATCAAAACCTATTTTATTCATAGCGTATTTTATTGGAATAGGGTTTACCTCACTAAATAGAGCATTAATAAGAGGAATCGCATATATTTGAGAAGCAGACGCTTTTTGCCAATTTCCACTTAGATAATCCATAACTATATTGTGTACAAACTTAGGATAAATATTTGATAGAACAGATATAACACCAATTCCACCAAGTGATAAAATTGGAATTACTTGATCGTCATTTCCAGAGTAAATACTTAATTCATCTTTGCATAAATTTGCGATTTTTGAGACTTGAGATATGTTTCCACTGGCTTCTTTTATTCCAACAATATTAGGAACTTTAGAAAGTTCTAAGCATGTAGAAGGTTCAATATTAATTCCAGTTCTACTAGGTACATTATATAGTATAATTGGGATATTTACATTACTTGCGATATTAGTATAATGTTTTATTAAACCAGTTTGAGTTGTTTTATTGTAATATGGTGTTACAAGGAGCAAGCCGTTTACTCCAACACTTTCTGCATATTTAGAAAGAGCAATAACCTCTTTTGTGTTGTTTCCTCCAGTTCCAGCAATGATTGGTATTCGATTGTTTGCAACTTTAACACTAAAATCAATAACTGATTTTTTTTCTTCTAAAGACATGGTAGATGATTCTCCAGTTGTACCACAAATAATTAAACTATCAGCACCTTCAAGAATTTGAAATTCAATTAATTTTCGTAAAACCTCAAAATTTATACCATCATTAGTAAAAGGTGTAACTAGAGCAGTTCCGCATCCTTTAAATAAAACTTTTTTCATTTTAACCTCCATTCGAGCTAATTTAGCTCTAACAATTAATTTACCGAATAACCTCTATTAAATTCGCGAGAATGATAGAGGTTAAATCCCTGCCATCTCAAAATTCGTTAGAATTTTGAGGGTGATAGCAATTGTAGAGAAAAACTTGTTTTTTCACACTATTCATCTCTGAGACATAAATAGTAGCCTCTAAGTAATGTATATGGTAATAATAGAAAAAAAGAACTTTCTTTTAAACTACTAGAATCAAATTTATGTAAGAAGAACAATATGTGTACTAGCAACAACAAGTAGTGAGAGAGGACATATAAACTAAGAACCTTTTGTCGGTCAATTGAAAAAGTAAAATCTAATTAGAAAAAGTAACTTCTAGTTACCGAGAAAAAGCTATTTAAAGGCAAAAAG
>CALXND010000021.1 GCA_944389655.1 uncultured Clostridia bacterium
TTTTTTATATAATATTATACTTGCTCTTTTGTGTCAATCATTATTACAAAAAAATTATAAATGAAATATTTTTGTAACATAATTGTAACATTTCTTCGTGAAAAAGTCAATTTTGTTTTATTATTATAAATCCATTTACAATATTTGTCAATACTATTTTAAAATAAAAAACGGCTCAAAATCGACGCATTAAAATCAATTCTGAGCCGTTTTTATTTGTGAGACATATAAGTTATTATCTATTGCTTATTAAGCCATTTTTGAAAAGCTCTGACCACGTCTGACGGATTAGATACATAGCCGTCCTGTACTGTGCCTAACCATTTTTGCATTTTCTTGATTGTATTTGTTCCTATCCAACCGTCTTGAGTTGCTCCTACTTTTTTCTGAATAGCTTTTATTAATTCGCTATATCCAGATGGGTTGCTTTTCCACTCAAATGCAATTAGTCCTGGATTTGCTGATTTATATTCTGCTCTTTGGTCTGTTACTATTCCATCTACAATAGTACCAAATACCTCTTGTGCTTTCTTTGTTGTATCTGTTCCCCACTTGCCGTCCACATCTATAACGTGTTTCTTTGGTTTTTCTGTTTTAGCTGGTTTAGTGTCTCCTAATTCTCCATAGTAATAGTTCATATCTACCTTGCCAGATATTCCATCTACTTTTCCATCTGATGCATATTGCCAAATTTTATAATCACCTTTATACTGACATTCTTTATAATATTGTGCTACCCAAATTGGATATTTTTCTTGTATCGAACTATCTATTTTATTATTTAACCAACTAAGTGAAGCATATATGCCTACATCGTAGCCTGCATCTTTTATTTTTTTGCAGTATGTTTCAATTATGTTTGTTAACGTACTTTTACCTACAGAACCAGATGTACCATTATCTTCTATATCGTACCATACACCCATTGCTAGTTTGCGCCCTTTTATTAATCTTAAAGTATGTTCCGCTTCTGACTTGGCTTTATCTACAGTATTTGCATAACTGAACAAATACACACCATATGGCATGCCTATCTTCTCACATTCTTCTATATTTCTTTCTATGTACTTATCATCCTGCGATTTTATATCCATGCCAAATCCAACACGAAGTATTGCAAATTTTATTCCGTCGTTTTTTACTTTGTTCCAGTCTATCTTCCTTTGAAACTCACTTACGTCTATTCCTCTTATTGCCATAATTATCACTACTCCTTATTCTTAATATTTATTAAATCAGCAATTCCTCCTGCACCCATTGTTGCTACTAAACACAATACAATTGCTTGTAGCAAGTTAGGCTCTATGCCTGTAAAATAGCATATTATAGCACTTATTACTCCAATTATAACATTTTGAATTGGTATATATTTATTAGATATTTCATCTATGAATATCTTTGTTATAGCTCCGCATATGTATGCTATTATTGCTATTATAATTACATATGTTATTTCCATGTTTATCACCTCTTTCTACATGAATTTTGATATTCCTAGTGCCATTGCTACTATTCCTAGCACAGCGCTTATAGTCCAAGATATTACTTTGCTTTTAGAATTTCTCCAATTTTCTGCATCTTTTCCTACTGTCTCTTGCTCTAGTTTACTATCTAGTTTTTCGTACTTACGCTCTAACTCATTATACTTTTCTTTCAGTAATTCTGTTTCTTTACTATTTGCTGTATTGCTTCTCATCATTGCTTCTTTAAAGTTAATACTAGTTTGCTTTAAGTCTTCTGCTATATTTTTTATTTGCTCTACAGTAATAGAAAGCGATTTATCTAAATTGTTTAGAACTTTTTCATTTTCATTTACTCTCACTGTAAGTTCGTCAATTTTTATTGTATTTGTCTTTGTTTTTTCCTCTAGAATTAAAATTTTTTCAGCATACTTTTGTTCTTCCATTTTTTAGCCCTCGCTTTCAAGCAAAGCTTGTACTTCTTCTTTCAAGTTTTCTGGCACATCTTCTATTGTCTTAAGTCCTTTTTTTATTAAACTATAGTATATTTTCGCCATATTCTACACCCCCAACTCATACAATTCTACTAAAGCTAGCTGAATATCTGTTATGTCTTGTTGCATTTGTTCCATTTGTGTCTTTTCTTCTTTTTGTGCTTCTTCACTTGCTTTTAGCTCTTCTATTTGCGCTTTTGCGTTTTCTTCATATGATTTTGATTTATCTGGTATATAAGGCTCATATTGATGTATTACCTTCTTCTCGTCAATTAAAATATAGTAACCGTTTTCAGTTACTTCGTATGTATATATTTTTTCCATTATCCTTCCTCCTTTTTAAACAATTTCAATCCATTCTACGCCATTTCCATAATAAATTTGATTGTTTTGTAATTTATAATTATCAAATATTTTAGCACTTAAAAAATATGATTCAAACATTTTGTTAAGTTTTACTTTAAAACCTTCATTTTTAACTTCTACAACTACTGTTTTATTTGTTGTATTTGTGATAATCCTATATTTATAGTTATGATTACTGCTACTGCCGTTTAACATATATATATCTGTTTCTACTACTACTGCTGAACCATCATAAAAATTATATGGTATATCTTCTAATTTTGTATAATTGTTTGTTAACGTATCATATTTATAGTTCTTTTTTGAATTTGAAGAACTGTATTCACTACCCAACAAATATATATCTGTCCCTATTGTTACTGCTGAGCCATCATAAAAATCATATGGTATATCTCGTAATTGTGTATAAACACCTGTTATTGTGTCATATTTATAATTATATCTGTTATAATCATCTACTGCACTACCTAACAAATATATATCTGTCCCTACTGTTACTGCTGAACCACTATAAAATCCATATGGTATATCTTGTAATTGCTCATATATACCTGTTAATGTATTATATTTGTAGTTCTTTTTTGCAGTAGAAGAACTATTGGTTCCACCTAACAAATATATATCTGTTCCTACTACTACTGCTGAGCCATTATGAAATTCATATGGTATATTTTCCAATTCCGTATATATACCCATCAGTGTATCATATTTATAGTTCTTTTTCTGACTACTACTAGTACCTCCCAACAAATATATATCTGTCCCTACTGCTACTACCGAACCATTCATAAAACTATATGGTATATCTTGTAATTTTGTATAATTGTTTGTTAATGTATCATATTTATAGTTATATTTTGCAACAGAAGAACTTTCTGTACTACCCAACAAATATATATCTGTCCCTACTGCTACTGCTGAGCCATTCGTAAAACTATATGGTATATCTTGTAATTCTTCATATGCTCCGTTTTGTGATTTCATAATTCTCTGAGAACTGTACTTTCTCATAGTTATATTTTTTATCTGTTTTTATCCAAATACCATCTTTCTTAGCTGGCTCATTTGGTTGTGTAAATATATTAAGTCCAATACTGCCACCTATTTGTCCTAAAACATTTCCTTGCATTAGTAGAACACCTCCACTCTTGCATTTAGCTCTATCGCTGGCTTGTCATCATCACATGTTAATTCGATAGCATTATCGCTAGATGTTATCATGCTTATTTTACTGTATTCTTCTTTTTCTGTTTGTCTTGTTTCCAAATCTGCAGACCAAATCGGATATAGATTTACTATGTCTGTTGCTAGAATACCTTGAATAGCAATTGTCTTTGTATATGGTGCTTCATCGCCTGTCCACGCTGTGTCTATTTCTATATTGTATGTCTTTTTCTTGTCTGCTTTTGTAGTAATTAAATTATATAAATTGCCCGCTGTATCGCCATCTAATGTATCTTGCAATGTAGCAAACCAAGTATTAAACTGTGTTTCAAATTGTTCTAAACTAGTTTGTAAGTCTTCTTCTCCTTGCTCTGTTGCATTTGCTAGCCAGTCTTGATATTGATTAAATAACGTTGTGGTGTCTACGTGTTGTAACTGATTTGCTACTATCCCACATAAATCTGTGTTAAGTCTTAAGTCTGTTATGTTTTCTTGCTTTATTTCTACAACATTTCCGCCCACTAAGACATCTGCAAGTCCTATTTCATAGATGTCATAGTCTCTTTGCAATTCTGGTGCTACAGGGTTGCCCGCCGCTGTTCCTTTTTTTACATAACATTCTATGTTTCTATTGTCGAAATCTAATCGCATTACAACTCTATCAATTCGCGGTTGTGTATCGCTTTGCTCTATTGTTTTCGTTTCTTGGTTTTCTACCCAGCCCATATAGCCATTTACATAACATACACCTGCGCTAATTTTAATCTGCATACCTGTATCTGCCAAAACTTGCATATTCGTCGATGGATTAGGGAAAACACCATTTGAAATAAATTGACTAAAATATTTAGCAAAAAAAGAAGCCTCTTCGGCTCTATCAAAAATCGGCATATTTTCTGCATCGTATCCTATTATTTCGCTATTAAAAAAACCACTCCTCACTTCATTACCTCCTTTATTTTTTTTAAATTATATTCGTCTCCAAATGTTACATCTATTGTTTTGTTACCATTTTCATAAGCTTCAGATATTCCAACTATCCTGTTTTCTATATTGAAGCCTAGTTCATCATTTTTGTACACAACTTTATCGCCTAAATCAAAATCTGTCTTGTATTTTAAATTAGAATACGGGTCTATCGCAAAAGAGGCCTCTTCTACTTTATTGTTTTCCGCCAATTTTTCTTTGCCTCTTTCTCTTAGCATTTCCATATATTCTATATCTGTTGTCTCTTCATCTTTCTGTAAATCTCTTGCGTCTACATATAGTTCTAGACGTTCTTCGCCATTTTTTCGTATATCTACTATTGTACTTACTCTAGTTTTTGTCCCATCTTCTTCATTCACTTCTCCCTCTACATAAGCATAATTACGATACTGTGTAGAATCTGTATTGTATTCGCTGTCTGTTATATTCTCAAAATTTCTAGAGAATATCGCCCACGTATTTGTAGTTTGTGTATCTACTCTATCTAATCCTTTCCATACCTCTGCAATAATCTCGTCATTGTCAAAGTCATATCTTACTCTAAAACCTAATTCATCTTCTTTACAAAGTTCGTAAATTTTATCTAATAACACATCTCCTGTCATTTGTATTGTTCTGGACTTACCTAAACCCTGTCTTGTACCTAAAACAAGTTTGTCTATTTTTCTATTTGTATCACTTATCGCAATGTCTGTTATTAAACTTCTTACAATATCTTCTGTTATTTTATTGCTAAATTTTTTAGTTGTATTTATTACTCTTTTTGCTAGAATACTTTCTAGAAATCTACCTGACGTTTCCACAATTTGTGTACTTTCCTGTATTTTTATTGCTTCTATAACGCCTGTTTCTACAAAATCCTTGCAATAAATATATTTAGCTGTTTTTATATCGTTATATTTATCTAGTTTAGTCTGCAATGTAAAATTCCCACATTCGTAGTACTTTTTATTCCAGACTAAACTTGCAAAATCATCAATAATTCCGCATATTTGAAAGTCATTATCTAATAATAATAAATCCATCTTTATACTCCTAAGAATTTTCTATAAAATTTAACGTTAATGTCTATATTTGTAGCTCCATCATCACACTCGTATTTTAGAATACTCTTACCAATTCCTATACTGAAAAATGTACTATTTCTGTCTATTTTATTTATTATATTTACACCATTTAAAGTAATCGATTTTTTGCGTGGATTCGTATTTATCGTAAGCACATCCCACTGATTTAGCGTTTGATTTACTTTTATATACTCATTATCATTTAATGTTAGTTTTATGTTCTTCATTTGTCCTCTAGATGCTGTAATAATAATTTCTAATCCTGTTTCTTTGTCTCCGTCGTTTACCAACGGCATATATGGTTTATATACTTTATAGCCCATTATCTTTTTTCTAGTTGTCATTATTACAAGCGGAAAAGTAAATTGCGGACTTATTAGAGTTAATTTATTTCCACGGTTATTTGCATCTTCAAAGTATGGGTCTTCGGTACTTTCTAAAACTAACGTGAATTGTATATATTCATACAACTTGTTTGTTTCAAAATCTAAGGAAGATACTCGGTATTGTATCTTCCTTTCTATATTGTTTCTTGTTATATAAAACTCTCCTGTAGTTTTTGGATTAAAAAACCTTATTAATTTATCACGATTTGCTGTTTCATTCTCGTTCTTTTCTATGTCACCTGTAATTGTAATTTCTCGAGGCTCTATCTTGGTAGATGTAACTATTGCACCATCTTGCTCAGAACTTATTGTATTTATTGTATAAGAGCTAGCTTCTATGCCTTCTATATCTATTATCTTTATATCTGTATTTTTATTCATTTCTATTTCGTTGTTATTACTCTTAAATATCGCATTAAATTTATAATCCATATGCTAGCCTCCTTAATTGTTGTTTTGCTTGTTTTTGCTCTTCGTACGGTGTTGGGTTCTTTTCATAGAAGTTTTGCGTGTTATTTATTACTGTACCATTGTCGTTTGTTACGGTTCTTACGTTGTTTTTATCTGCCTTTAAGACTGCTTGTGTAGTTAAGTTTGCAGACAATCTTTGCGTTTCAAAGTCAACGGCTGATTGCATTTTGCTGTATAAATCTTTACTTTTAAATCTTTTTAATACTCCTTCTGCTATTCTGTCTATATCTTTGTATAAACTCTTTTCTTTTTTATCTAAACCAACTTCTGCACCTTCCATTACATATTTAAAAATCTCTTCTGTCTTTTTAGAAGGTGAGTTAATATCAAAAGCTTTTTTTAATCTTGAAATAATTGAAGTTGCTATACTAGTAGCTCGAGTATACAATGTTTGTTCTTTTTCTTCCATTCCTTTAAGCATACCATTCATTGTTTGTTCCATGGTCTCTCGTGAATCTTCTGGCATATATTCCCAAGTCGAAATAATAGCATCAACAGTCTTTTTATTTTCTTCTGATATATCTTTGCCATACATTTCAGTTTGAGCTTGCATTGCAATCCATGAAGCTAATTGGTCCTTTTGTGAGTCTGACATGTTCTTATCCATGTCTTTCCATATTCCTTTCATGATTGTTTCATGAGCCATCGACTCGCCTTCTAATAAGTTATTTTGTAATGCGCTTCCTTCAATTGTCCATTTTTTTATATTTTCCATATTCTGTGCATGATTTTTTTCAGTTTCTTCTATCTTTGCAGTAACTTGTTCTAACATAGTATTAAATTGTTCATCTTGTTCAATTCTTTCAGTTGCACCTTGTGAATATATTTCTGAAACGTCTGCGACTTGTTGATTCGCTACTTCTACTCTTTTAGTATACTCATCTTCAACTGCTTTTACTGCTCTTGCGTATTCTGCGTTGTCCATTGTTGCTTTTTCGCCATACATAGCCTTTAAACTAGCAAGAGAGTCTATTCTATAATTTTCTGCTATTTGTTTTTGTACATCCGCTTGTTCCTGAGCAGTTTTTATCCAATTTTGCGATAGTATTTCATATTCTTCATATGAACCTTCAAAAGCTTCTTTTTCTGTTTTTGCAATTTCTGTCAAGACTTCTCCTCTTGATTGTTGTATTTCTAATTCTTTTTCTTGTAGTTCTCTCATCTTCTCAAAATAGTCATTTAATTGGTCAATTTCTGCTTGTGTATATGCTCTTCTTTCATCAGAAGCATTTTTACTTATTTGAGTTATTCCATCTTGAATAGATTTCATTTCTTCTTCTAAGGCTTGTTGTTCTTCTGTTGTAGCAAATAATGTTTCGTTAAATCTATTTAAATATCCTTCTGCATTATCAATACCCGACATAAAATCTGCTATTCCAGTAGCAACTGCTTGCATGCCTTCTTCTGCCTTTTTTTGTGCTTGATATAACTTAGTTCCAATAGCTACTACTAAAAGAGTTATAGCAGTTATCGCTAATCCAACAGGGGAAGTTATTGCACTTATCGCTTTCGAAAACAAACTTGTAGAATTTGATGCAGTGGATAGTGCTGTTTTTAAAGTTTCAAGTCCAGATTTAAATGTCTTAAATACTTTTATTGTTGCACTTACTCCTGTTGATAATTTACCTATGACAGTTAACACAGGACCAACTGCTACTACTATTCCAGCTATGGTTAGAATTGTTTGTTTAGACTCATCGTCTAATTCCGTAAAAGCATTTGCCCAATCAGTTATTTTTTCAATTGCTTTTGTAGCCAACGGCAATAAACTTTCTGTTAAATCTCCTAGAGCAGTATTTAAAGCATCTAATGCACTTGACATTTTACCATTCATAGTTTTAGATGCTTTCTCCATCGATTTATAGTATCTACCACCCTCAGATGTAGCATCTTCCATAGCTTCCGCTATATCTTCAAAAGAAATTTTACCATCTGAAACTTCATCTCTTAGTTTTGCCATTGACTTGCCAGTTTTTTCTGACATAATTTGAAGCGGGTTAAATCCTGCATCTATCATTTGATTTATATCTTCCATTGTAGCTTTTCCAGCAGCTCCAATTTGTGAGAATGCTCTGGTTAGACTTTTTAGTTTTTCTGCATTTCCCATAGAAATGTCCCCAAGTGTCTGCAAATACCCTTTTGTTTTCTTAGCTTCTAATCCAAATCCCAACATCGTTTGAGTTGCATCTAATAAATCTGTTGTTTCAAACGGTGTTGTGTTAGCCATTTCTTTCAAATCTGCTAACATATCTTTTGCATCATCTGCATTACCTAATAATGTTGTTAAATTTGCCTCAAAATCTTCCATCTGTGCATTATACTTAACTCCTGCCACCCCTAGTGCAGTAAGTGGAGCAGTTAATCCTACTGTTAACGCTGTTCCTGCTTTACTTGCCTTGTCTCCAAAGTTTTTAAAATGATTAGCCATATTTTTTGACACAGAAGAACTTGCCTTCTCTAAGCTTTTCAAATCTGTTTTTATCGAATTAATACCTTTCTCTATTTCTTCATCTGTTAACTTTGCTTCGATTACTACTGAACCATCTGCCATTATTTCACCTCTTTTCAGGCATAAAAAAACACCAGCTTTTCGCTGATGTTTCACTTTTATAAAGTTATCTACATATTATTATTTTAATCCAAAATTTTCTTTTTCTATAACTATAAACTCATCTAAATATCTTTCTATTGTAATAATTGCATATCCCTCGTTATTTTCTCCAATATATTTTTGTTTATAAAAAATATGAGTATTCCCATTTTCATCTTCCTCATATATTGGTTCTTCGACCTCTGAAACAATTTTGTCAAAGTTTTTGTCAGTATATCCTATTAATCCTTTTAGTGCTAATATGTCTGTTTTTCTTACTTCTATTGCATTAAATTCTGAAAGACTAATTCCTTCATCTTTAATATAATCGATTTCTTTCTGTGGAAAAATTGGAGCAAAATAAAAAATAATAATTATCATTATTCCTATTATAGTCCAAAACCACCACCTCTTATAAATTGCTATCTTTTCTTTTTCCATTATAACTCCCCCTTTTACTAAAGAGTATAATATACTTTCACATAAATTACAATATATCGGTTATATTTTACGAAAAAGCTTCTGCAAAATCACTCTCTTTTTCTTCTTCACTACGCATATCTGGTAAAGCATAAAGTTTTTGCATTTTCTTATAATGTTTTCTCATTTCTTTATCTTTTATCTTATTTAGATTAACAGCTCTATATCCCATAATTTCAACTATTTTATTATCTTCTTTTAAAGCGTCAAACATTGCTTTAAACTTCCACCAATGTAAATAATCTATATCCTGTAAATCTATTCCATACTGGTCTTTAAATGCGCTATATATTAATTCATTGTCGAACTCATAGCTATAAATTCGTTTAACATTCTCTCTTGTTGCTTTTTGACTAGTCTCTTCTTTCTCCTCTTTTCCACATTTATAAAACCACAGAATATTGTCTATTGCTTTACTAACGTCAGTTATTTGGTTTAGATTTGGATAATATATTTTTAAAGCTTGATATACTTTTGCTTCGTTTGATAAATTCGATTCTTGCATGAGTAATTCGAATAATATAGAATTTTTAAAGTTTGTGTTAAAATCTTCTTTAATTCTCATTTTTACAACTTTATTTAAATCATCTAACAATAAATTCATATTACTTAATTCTTTCTGTAGAATAATTATAAGAAATGGTTTGGATTTCTTTCTGCAAGGCTTTTACTTCATTGTCTACTTCTTTTTCCTGTTCTTCTCTTGCCTTTACTAAATCTCTAAAAGCTTGCACGCATAGTTTAAAATTTCTTTTTCCTTTAAATACTTTTTTTGAAGTTCCTTCTCCAAAAATATTCTCAAATCCTTGTTCAATTATTGAACAAAATTTATTTATAAATTGAGATTGTTTCATTTTTTCTGGTTTAATTTTATTTACTTCTCTACTGATTTTGTCTATATTCTCTTCTAACCTTTCCATTTGTTCTGCATCGTAAAAATCAAAAACTATTTCAGTTTCTAGTACTTTCATGTTTCCTCCTATATAAAAGCGTAGAGGCAGCTTAAGCCTCTACTAATAATATTTCTTTTAATGTTGCTTTATTGGATACTGTTACAGATACATTACTTTGTGTCGTATATCCTGTTTTTTCTACTGTTATTGTAGAATAAGTGTCTGATGCTAAATAAACAGTTGCTATTCCTGTTGCATCTGTTAAATAAGACTCTCCTTCAACAGTAATTTTAGCATTTTCAATTGGTGTTTCTTCTACACTATCCTTTACTACAAATGTAACTGGATATTCTTCTACTTCTGCTGTAGGTACAAATGTAGCTTTCATACCGTCATCGCTTATTGTTGCAACCCCTACAGTAAATCCACTGTTCTTTCTAAAGGCACCGCTATAAGTATATGCATCAGTCGAGTCTCCTTCTGTGTCTGGCACGACTGAATATGTTCTAAGTCTAGCTTCATATCCACTTCCCTTTGGTTTAGTAAAATCTACTTGTAATATCCTCACTAAAGCATCTGCTCCTGTTTTTTCATTGTCTGTTATATCTACTAATTTCTCGTGAACTAAATTACCTACATGTAAATCAAAATTATAGCTTATTTCTTCACTATAGCCTGTTACATCTGTAACCTCTCCGTCTTCATCTACATAACTTCTACTGTACTCAGTAGGGTTCTTAGATTTAGATATTTCAGTAAATTTTGTCATTCTTAAAAAGTTAGCAATACTTGTTGTAGAAATGTCCATAAATGCAACTTTTCTACTTCTTTTTACTAATTGTTCTGTGTTTGACATTACGTTTTCCTCCTTTTATATAAAAAAATAAAGCCCTAGAAGGCTTCTTCATATACCACTTGCATTGGTATAACGTATATGGCTGTTTTTTCAGTAGTTTGGAGTATTGTTCCTCTCCCTAAACATTTAATCCAGCATATACCGTCTATTTTAGGCAAGTTTCCTTTATTATCTTGTTCTTTTATCCATTTAAAAAAATCATCACAAAATTTTGAATTTTTTATGTTTTCCAAGACGCTAAAATTTGCTTGAATTGAAAAATCAAAAAGTATTTGATTTTGAGTTCCACCATCTCTATATTCTTTTAATACAGTAGTAGCTGGCGTCTCATCAACTGAATAAGATTGTGGTTTGTCTTTTATATAATCTACATTTACCTTACCATTTTTTAATAATAGACAAGTCTCTATAAATTCTCTTATTAAATCCATTTTTGAATTTTCTTTCATTTTAGCCTCCATTTTTAATATAGTTTTCCACATCTTTTATAAGGTCGTTCTTTCTTCTCTGCAACATAATTTCATTCCATTTTGGACCTGTCCCAGAAGTATGGTATTTTAATTTCTTCGAAGTAGGAGTTTTAGTTTCTCCTTCTGGTGACCACCATCTTCCACTTTTTAGTGGTATTCCAGACACTCCTAATTTAGGGCTTATATACATTTTTCCATAATATTGATATTTTGCATAAGGACTTGTATATTTGATTTCATGATTGCTAGGATAAGTCTTAAGTTTTGCTAATTGTCCTCTTGCTCCTCCTGGAATATATGGCATCATTAATCTATCTGCTGTATCTCTTAAATGTCTTACTACTCTGCCATTTCTATCAAGTCCGTGATCCTTTATTATTCTGCTGACAGGGTTCATTTTCACTTTTACATTCATTTTCATTACTCTGATACTCCTATTTTATAGTGTTGTAAATTACCCTTGCGATTGTCGTCCACACTTACTACTTTAAATACTTGATATTTTTTCTGTAGAGCCGATAAATCAAATTTGTCTTCTACAATTCCCTCTACTATATAATCGTCTGTAGAAATATCTAGCTTTTCTGTAGTAGGTATTGTTATAGAACCTGTACTGCCCTCTTGTAGACCTTTATCTACTAGATTAGTCTTTTTGTTATGTCTGAAATAAACCTTGTCAAAATTCTGCCTTGTGAAGTTCTCATCGTCTGTAGTATGATATACAGTTATTTGATGTATAAAAAACTTATCATTCATAACTAACACCCCGCTCCACAATAAAGTAACGGTTTTCCATCAATTCCTATTACGTCCCAAAGATATTCTTTTAGCTTAGAGTACTTCTTTTCTTCATAGTCTGCCTTAACTTCTTCTGGCGTAAAATAAGTTTCGCTCCAACCCTCAATATTTTGTGATTTAAGATTTCCTATTTCGGACAATTTTTTGTTTTGCTCATCAATTAAATCAATAATTAAGCAAGTAACATATTGTACTTGCTCTGGAACATTATTTTTATCAATTCTTTCAAAAGTCTTGTAGTTAATATAGTTACTTGCTTCTATGTTTAAGTTTTTGAAGTTGTCAGGTACGCTTTCTTTACCTAACAATTTCTTATATTCGTCTGCTGTTATGTACTCAAGCATACCTTGTTTCCTCCTATTCTGCTGCTACACTTATTGTTGCGTGGTTTGTAAATGTTTTGCTTTTACTATCAGTTACTTTTACATTTATCTTGTAATCTTTATTTGTCAAAGGTGTAGTATTCACTTTTACATTAGCTCCATCTATTTTGAAAGAAGCATTGTCTACTCCGTTTGTTTCGTCAGCTTCTAAAGCATAAGTAAATGGGCTTGTACCACCAGTTGCAGATAATGTAGCAACTACTGCATCAGCATTTACATTAGCATTGCCTTCTTGTAATCCTTCTGTTGGTGTTATTGTTAATCCAGTTATTTCTGGGTCTGTTACACCGACTTTTTTTTTAAGAATTTTGCCAATACAACTTTAGCATCGTTAGAAACTGCTGTTGTATAAATTTCATCTACAGAAATTATAGTTTTTCTTGCTAATGTGTCTCTTTCAGTTTCAACATTAACATCTCTCTTTATATAGATTGTTAATGCTGATGCTTCATCTTCTGTCTCTTGTTCAGTTTCAAGTTTTATAATTGGATTTAGATAACTTGTTTCTGCGCTGTCTAGTTTTACTCTTCTAGATGGTACAATTCTTGTATTTGCTATCATACCAATTTCTCCTCTTAGAACAACTTGTTGATTATACTTATCAGCAGAGATAAAGTCAGGGTCTTTCCTCAATGTTGTAACTTGTTTAGGATGCACAAACATTGCTTTTTCTCCATTTACTTCTTCTTCAAATACATCTAAAGCATCAACAATGCCTTCATATGAGATTTCGCTTGCTGAGCCATCATATTTTAATCTTCCCTCTGCATCTTCGTCAGATAAAGCATCTATACAATCATTTTCAACTTTAGAAGCTATCGACAAGCCTAATTGATTTGTAGCTTCTCCAACTGGGTCTCCGTGTCCACTTAATACAGCCTCATCTGTTAATTCTACGGCTTTCATAGCTTTCTTAACTGTTGCTTTTTTGCTACCTGCTGTTAATTTTGTAGTACCACACTCTACACCTTCTGCTACATCTTCAGCATCTCCTATATAATTAAAAGAAGGTACTGTTATCGTATCTCCTTCTGCTCCTTCTAAAGTATTATCTACTTTAGCGAATGGTGTTACCCTTATTTTGTCTGGTAATTTTGCTGAAATCATATCAGCCATAACCTCTGGGTCTATTAAATCTGATAATTTTGTTAAATTTCTTGCCATTTTACATCTTCCTTTCTAATTTTTTAAACTTTCATACATTTCTGGTTGCTCTTGTTTTAGTGCAACTCTGTCCTTGTAAGACATTTTCTTAAAGTCTTCTTTGCTTATCTCTGTTCCATTGTTTACTCCCGGTGTTTTATCAGAGAACTTTGGCAATGGTTTGTCAGAGGCAAATAAATAATCGTGGCTTTCTTTTAAAGGGTTTATTTGCTCCTCTAAACCTTCCACGATTTCAAATTTGTCATTAAATTTAATTTTGTCCATATCTAGCATCTTGCTTAATATGTTCGTGTCTTTAGCTTTGTAATTTGCTAAAGCCTTTTCTAATGCATTTTGTTTTTTAAATTCTTCGATTTCTTTAGAGCCCTCCGCTTTTCCAAGTTCAAACTGCTCTTGTTTAATAGCTTCGACATCTACTTTTTCAAGTTCTGCTATCTTGTTATTCTTTTCTGCAATTGTAGTATCTTTAACATTTACTTGCTCTGTTAAATCATCTACTTTTGCCTTTAATGCTGTTGTATCTTTGCCTGCTTCAGCCATTATCTTTTCAACAACATCAGCTTCAAGTCCTAAATCTTCTAAAAATTTTCTTTTCATACTGTTTCCTTTCTTCTACTACGAACTTTTACGTGTTTTTCGTTCACGATGTAGACTTGTATTTATTCACGACCTACAAGTAGTCGAAATTTATAGTTTATCCTCGTTTCGGAGCATAAAAATAAGAGCTATTTCTAGCCCTTTAATAAAAAAAGACACTTTTTATAGGTGCCTTAATTAACTATAAATTATTTTCTATATCTACAATGATGTCTAGTATTCTTTCGTATTCTTCCGCAAGCGGTGTGAAGTCTTGTTTTTCATCAAGATTGTCTAACATTGCATCACACACAATGTCTTCTAGTTCCTCTAACGTACTTGCATTGTAATCAGCATTAACATCTACCTCTATTTTTTCTAGTAATTCAATTTGTCTTTCATCAAATTTATCATTAATTTTCATAATATCATTCCTTTTTTTGTTTTCTTTGGATATACAGTTACTAATTTTCCTGTTTCTGTATTTACTATTATTGTACAGTTCTTTCCCTTTATTTGTTGTGTTTTATTAGCTCTAATTTTACCATATTTTACAGGTTTTTTCAACGTATCTTGCACATCTTCAAAACTTACATTCCTTGCATATGTTCTTGATATTATGTGTTCTCCAATTTCAGTTATTTTTATTCCATTTATTTTACTTCCTACAATGTCACTTTTGTTATATTTGTTAGCAATTTTAGTTACATTTGCTACTTGTGTACTTATATTCTTATCTTGCTTTCCTACGTATAATCTAGTAATATCTTTTCTTAACGATGTCTGTTGTATGAAGTCGTCTAACTCGTTTTGATGTGTCTTGTATAATAGTGAGCGCCTTCCAAACTCTGTTCTAGTATCTTCAATTAATTTATTATCTTTTGCAGATGTTAATATTCCTTGCAGTCCTGCTAATTCTTTTTTGTCCGCTCTAATTCTTCTCTCCATTGCTCTTTGTAATTGTGTTGCATCATATTTGCTGTATTCTTTGCCATTGTATGTAACCTTTTCATTTTTCCAAGCATCTAATTGCTCCTGTGTGTATGTCCTCGCTGAGCCCTCCTTATACGGATACCAGTCATGATGACAATTCACACCTTTAAAACCCGTTGCTTCTCCATATCCTATGTCCTTTAATGTTAGATAACCTTTTTGTCCACTTCTACTAACTATCTTTCCTTGCCATTTTGCATGACTAGGTCTTGCCCCAGAATATGCTGTTATTTCAAACAAATCATAGCCAACTTCGTCTGCTCTTAACTCTTGTAACTTTCCGCAAGTCTGATTTACACTTGTTACAATATTCATTCTTACAGCGCTTTCTAAACTTCTTTTACGTCCACTTGGATATGTAATATCTGCTCCTTGCGAACTTATGTCATCTATTGCATCTAATATTGATTGAGAATAGCTTTTGACACCTGTTGAAACTTCCATATATGCCTTATTCATTGCATTGTAAAACTGTGTTTGTGCAGTATTAGCCGTTGTCATTACTAAGTTTTGTAAGTTCCCTGCTGTTTTTTCTATTGTTGCATTTAACATTTGTACCATGCTTGGACTTTGATTGATTGGCAACGGATTTAAACCAGCTTCAGTATAAATCTTATCGTCAAATTTTAATGTTTTTGCTCCTGCTTGTTCAAATATCTCTGCAACTTTTTCATAGGAAGTATTATTGTATTTTGCAACTAAAGTTATTATATCCTGGTACAAAATTCCCATTTCTTGTGCTATTTGTATATCATTTAAAACTACTGTATTTGCGTATCCTACTTTGGCTATTCTTGTTGCTATTTCTTCTATTATTTCAAGTTCTAAGCTTTCATATACAGCCGTAGCTTGCTTTTCTATATTTATGAAATCATTTTGAGTTAGCATATTATTCTTCCTCTATTTCAGAATTAGCTGTAAAGCCAAACGCCTCTTGATTAGACATTTTTTCTTGTTGTATTAAGTCCAATTCTTCTTGTGCTTGTTTCTCTGTTAAGCCGTATCTCCACATAATGTATTTCAATTTGCTTCTCAATCCTTGTCCTACCTCTTGTAATTGCATTGTCTGCTCTACTTGGGTGTCAGTTAATACACTGTCTCCCCATTCAAAACTTGTTTGATATGTTCCAGCTGGTGCTAAACCGTATAAAGTAGTAAGTGTGTCTATTGCATAGATTAAATCTTCTAATGCATTTTGCAAATTTTCTTGCATTCTTGATACAGTTACGTAACTTCTTTGCTTACTTGTCTTAATTTCTGTTGCTGTTTTATCTGAAAAACTTGGCTCTGACAAAGTTCCATAGGCTAGTCCAACATTAAATTCTATTCTCTCTAGTATTTTGTTTAGTCCTCTCCAAAACGCCTCATCTCTTATTTCTGGGCTATAGTCTTGAAAAAATCCTTCGCCATTTTTTCCGTCTAAGTCTAATGCTTTAAATAATCTATCTTTTAGCTTAGGTGTTTCCCATTTTACTCTTTTTCCTTCTTCATCTTTTATTACTTCTCTTTTAGGTTTTAACGCTTCTATACTTGCATATACTGCTTTCTCCGAGCCTTCATATTCCCACACAATTCTGCCGTATTGTTCGTCAGCATCTTTGATTAGGTTTGTAGCTTTAGCAAAAACTGATATTCCTAGCGGACTTTTCGTATCAACATTATTTGCTGTTGGTGGTTTGTAGTAAGCAAATAATGGTTTTTCTACATTTTCTATTCGTACCTCTTTTTCTATGTCTTTCCATTCAGGAACTTCAGATAAATTTATTTCTTTGCCTAAAGAAGCGTTATTGTTGCTCTTGTATGCTGTATTAGAAATATAATAATCTGTGCCCTCTAACCTGTGATATTCTAGCCTTGTATATATACAATTTCCTTCTGTTTTTTGAGTTGCAAATACTATGCTTATAATTTTTCCTGTGTCGTCAAACGAAATAGGATAAAAATCTCCTTGCTGTATAAAGTCTACAAATATTTGTCCATTTTTTGCATATGGTTTAAAAACCAGACCTCCTCTAGCGTTACCCTTTTCTAGATTGTCTGCTAAATTCCTAAGCATTTTTTCGTATTGTTCTTGCAAGAAATTAGCTCTTGCACTTCCTGTTATTTCTGTTTTTATTTCAGACATTGTAAATCTTACAAATTCACTTGCTATTGATGAGCCTAATTCTAAGCTTTTCACGTTCTCGTTTAACCAAGGAGCTTTATTCTCATAAATATTGCCCCATTCTCTTATTTTAGCTTCCATTTTGCTCGAGACAGCAATATCTATATTAAGTTGTGTTTCTATAGTGCTTTTTCCTAACATCTTTTTTATCGCTCCTTTTATAATTTGTATTATGTTCATATTTACTGTCCTTTCTTCCTCCAGATTTGCTCTAAAGCATATCTTACTGCATCAATATGATGATTGTTCTCATCTGGATACCCTGTTACTACATTTCCGTCTTTATCTTTTTCATATTCATATTCTTCAAATTCTTCTCTTGTTTTTGGACATCTAATTGGGTCTATTACTATTTTGTTTAAGCTAGATAACCATTTCATACTGTATTCAACACTACCAGGACCTTTTATTGCCCCTTTAATATATGCTCCATAACTTTTGTAATCCCCTATTGATTTGTTTTCTGCTGAATCAGCTGTTATTAAGTCATCACTTGTAACACCTTTATCCACTAAAGCTTCCCATGTTTGCTCATTGCTCATTTTATTTGCATGAAACTCGTCGAATATGTACAATATTCTTCGTGCCATATCAAAATACATATTGTTATAAGCAAATGGGTCAGGATACCAGCCCCAGTCAATTCCTCTATAAAGTCTATCAAAGTGTGATATTTCTTCGTCTGTTATTTCTCTGATTTCTAAATTTTCAAATACATTTGTACCTTCTCCTGTTTCTAATCCTAAATATTCATTTTCATAAACTTTTGGATTTGTTTCTTTTATATGCTCAGCTTCATCAATAAAAGTCTGCCCTAACCATTCTTTAGGAGCAGACCTATAGTCTGATAAATATACTAATCTATTCTTTTTTGGTATTTTCTTTTCTTTATTTACAAAGTGTTGTTTGCTTGGTGGGGTATTATACACATATAACTCAATGAAATCCTCTCCACCTCTTACGATAGATTGGTTTATTTTTCTTACCGTATTCATGCCTTGTATCTGGTCAAATTCCTCATAAAGAATTATTCCAATATACATTCCTTTAGGTGGCTTAATTGACTTTATCTTACCTGCATCGTCAGTTCCTCTAAAGTATATCTTTTGTCCTGTAGAAATCTTTGTTACTTCCATAGGGCTTACTTTAAATTCGTAATTATCTTGTAGTCCCACAAATGTTTCAGAAAATTGAGAAATTGTCCATTCGGTTTGTGCATATACACTATCTCTTAATGTGTTCGTATATCTTCTTATGATTATTGCACACATTTTAGGATTGTTTTCTAACAAATCTATTAATACCTCATTTGCAAAAGTTGATTTAATACTTCCTCTTCCGCCCTCCAGCCAATATTCTAAATGTCCTCGATTTAATATATCTCTATAAATATTTATAAATGCTGGTGGTATATCTTTTGCAGGAATAGATACTTTATAGCGTTCAATTTCTTCTTTTTCTTCTTCTGCACCTATATATTCTCCTGATGTGTCTCTTACAAACTTTGCACTATCTAGATTACCATCTAATGCTTTTTGTACTTGGTTTATAAGTATTCCTGTTTGTACTGTTAGGTCTTCATTTTCTATACCTAATTGTTTTAATCTTTCTTTTCCATTACTCTCTGGCAAATCTAAACTCAAAAGCATTTTCATGCTTTCTTTCATAGTTTTTTTTTGTCTTCTTACTTCGCCAGATCTTTTACCGCCTTTTGAACCATTTTCTCGCGCTTCGTTCGCGCTTCGTTTATTAAATCTATATGGTATTAAGTTTTCCTCATTAGCCATCTACCTCCACCTGCTTTTTATATTGTTCTACTACATTATTTATAAAATCATTACTACTTGCTACTATCTCACATATATCTTCATAACTATACTTTGTTTCATCATTTTGAGCATGTCCATATTCATATAGCCATGCATGCATTAACTCGTGTTTTAATGTTTTAATTAGATTAGCTTGATTTTCTAATAATAGTATTTCTTGTAACTTATATATTGTAACTCCTAATGTAAAATCGTTTTTCATCTCATTATTTATTTCTGCTTCGCTTACTTCTTTTATTGTCCATTCTGTACCATTTATTTTGAATTTAAACATTATTCTGCTCCTTCTATATATTCAACTTCATCAACGTATCACATTGCCTTGCTGTTCTATTTAATTGTTTCTTATATCCTTGTATCTTACTAGAATCTTTTTCATATCCTTTGCAACGTATTGTTACTAGATTACCTTGCTTTACTATTTCCATATTCTTCTCGCATAAAGTCTTCTTACAAGTATCACATAACTCCATATCTTTTGCTCCTTTTTATAAATTAGCTCAAAGCGTGACTCCTAGGTCTTCAGTTATTCCCTCAGTTGGAAGACTCCACGCTACACGCTAGTTGACTAAACTAATTGATAAACATTTTAGTTTCTCGAGCAACTATTGTGTTTCGAAAGTAGTCAGCTTTCTCATCAGGCGTGTACTGAGGCCAGATGTTCTAATGTCAGAGTCACTGTAGAACCCACGCTTTCAACTAACTTATAAATATAAGACTTAACTAGAATTGTCTTTTTGAAAGAAGGTATTACTATGAGCATATATATTAACTTATCTAGTATTGTTAATAGCATAATACAGGAACTGCATACTGCTTTATTTCGGTACACATTTCCAGAAACCTTTTCTACTCCTTGGTAGATAGGTAAAAAGGCTGTTGCTTACAACGCCTCGCGTCCTATATACTCATTTAGTATATGGATATTTATTTCACAATCCTTTAACTATATATAACATAGTTAGTGATTGTTGAGAACTAATTTAATTCTATTTTTTCTATTTCTGCCCTTATTCTTAGCATTCTTATATAATTTCCCATATATTTCTTTTGTTCTTTTAATATTTCTAAGGAACAACTAGGTGTAAATTCTAAAGTTCCAGCTTCATATTTTACAGTCATTTTATCCAATTTGTCATATCTAATTTTAGCTTGATAATATTCAGCCTTAAATCTTTCTTTATAATCTTCACTATTCATCATTTCAATAGTATCTTTTAATTTCATTTCTATTTCTCCTCAATTTTTATACATTTATTTTCAAATTTCTTATATGCATCCAAGTATATTTCTTTTTTGTCTCCATTCATTGTCAATTCATAATACATTCCGTCTGATAGCGATGTACTTAATAATGCTTTGCTATTTTGTAATGTCTTACAGCTCCAAACAACAAATACATTAAAGTTTGGTATCTCATCTGTTTTGTCTAAATGTTCTATAGCATACTCTTTTACTAATTCTTTACATTTTTCTATAAATTCTTCATTATTCATTTTTCAATTTCTCCTTTACACATAATAAAGAGCTAGCATTGAAACAACACTAACTCTTAGCTAATCAAATTACTACTCCAAAAGAATTGAGACACTTGGGCTTAGCCATTTCTGACTGTGCCTTTCGGATAACCTAATATCACTTATTAACATTTTAACATGTTTTTTCCGCACAAAACGCACATTTATAAATTTTTTTCTAAAAATCTATCATGTTTCATTCTTGCTGTGCTTTCTGCTTTATATTTCATAACATGCATAATCTGTACCCAGCTCATTCCATCGATATAATAATGTTCAAATATTTGCCTTACATCACTTTTCGGTATTTTGTTTATGTATTCTTCTATTTGTGTTTGCAGTTCTAATACCATGTCATATCTTTCATTTAGAATATGTTTTAGTTTTTTTATTTTAAAGTCTCTTTCGTAATCGTATCCATATATTACAGCATGTCTTTTATATCCATTTTGCACAATATCAGACACCATTTCGCTTTGTTTTTCTATTTTTGCTATTCTTTTTTCAAGTTTCTGCACTTCATTTTTTAGGTCACAATATTGAATTAGTGTTTCTTTTGTCATCTGTACGCCTCCTTCGCTAATGATTTTTAGCATACTTTTTTATATCTTCTTCTATCTGCCACAAATTTACTTTGCTTTTATGTTTATAAAATCTACAACCTACGCAGTCTATGTCTGTTAGTGCACTGCATTGCTTATCTCTGTATGCAAAGCAGTCTGTTTTGTGTGTATACATCTGTAGTGGTTTTAAATTGTCTGTTATCAGTAGTTCTATATTCTTCTCTTCTAACTTGTCTAACACTTCTACTCTTACATCTCTTATTGCTATTTTACTTATTTCTATTAGCTTTATATTTTTGTTTGTTTCTATAGCCTGTAAAATTCTTTTGTTTATGTCAGTTGTCATACGTTTTCCTCACTTTCTTTTTTTCTAATCTCTCGCATTGTTTGTTTAATCTTCTCTACTAGCTTGTCTGTATCTTCATATAAAACAATGTCTTCTTCTCCTATATCTATGCAAGCATTTTCTAAAATGCAATATATTCTTTTATCGTCTACTCCTATTTCTGCTATAATATCATCATAAATGCAAACTTCTCCTTTATTCTCGTAGACTATCCACACTCTTTGCCCAATTTCATATTTTGTTTGTATTAACATTATCATTCTCCTTTCACTTTATAACAATTAGCCTCAAGCCTTTCTACTCTGTCTTTTAATTCTTGTATTTCATAAGCCATTTTCTTGTTAGTAATTCTTAATCCTGTTTCATAAGCGTGTCTCATATTGAAGCTTACTGTACACCATTCCAAATTATCAATAGTGTTGTTTTCTTTATTGCCGTCTTTATGGTTTACTTGTGGATAATTATTTGGATTTGGAATAAAAGTTTCTGCTACTAACCTATGAATTAAATAATATTTTTTCGTATGCTTATAATTAGTTAACGGCACTCTATAATATCCATTAGTGCCACAATTATTGGGTTTTAAAAAATGTTCTTTAATAGTTATATATCCTCTATTACATACTTTTGTCCTTTCTAATGCCTTCACTCTACCTAAATTAGATATTTCATATAAACCTTCATATCCTTTAATAGGTCTCCATATTTCTCCCACTTTAATATCTTCCATACTCTACTCCTTTCTCATCAAAAATTCATTTAACACATCTTCATGCTCTTGTTCAAGATATTCCCACAAATCGCTGTAAGCTTTTGTTAATACTTTCATGCTTTCTTTTAGCCTTGCATTAGAACTTCTAAATATATGATATTTTCTTGTTATAAAATCTTTTTGCTCTTTTATTGCTTCTCCTACAATCATATCTACTCCTTTTCTACTAATCTTGCAAAATATTGTTTTACGCAGTCTTTACAGTTCTCATCACACATTGTTTTTCCTTCGCAAATATCTTCACTTACGTCTATATATTCTGCCATTAAGTCTATTTGCTTATCTTTCTGTTTTATTAGAGATAAGACTGTGTCTAAATCGTCTATAAAGCATGTTGTTATATCACCACAAGCAAGTGGTTTATTTTTATCTT
>CALXND010000022.1 GCA_944389655.1 uncultured Clostridia bacterium
TGTAAATTTTAGTTGCACACTACCAACTAGCCTTGGAACTTTGTCAACCAAACTTAACATTTACGATTTTTTTGCTTTTATTATAGCAAATAATATATTATTTTTCTATTTTTGCATAAAAAAAGACTAGTTATATTTCAAACTAATCTTTGCAAAAATTTATGTTATAAGGAATTTATTAGCTCATCATATTCATTTGATAAACTCTCACTATTAAATACTATATTTTCTCCTTCAATCTCCCAAGCATTTTGATTTTCTGATAATAAATTTAAAACTTCTTCAGAAGTATTTAAAATTCCTATTACTTCATCAATTGAGTCTTGGACTGTTGTGTCTTGTGATGCTAAATCCATATCTCCCATTAACTCATTTTTATATAAATCTGTATAATAACTGTCTAGTCCTTTGTCATTAATATATGACATTGCTTTATCTTCAGTAAAAAATTCTGTATATTTATTTTTACAATCTTCTAATTTAGTTCTTGTTGTATTAATATATTCTTTAGATTCTGTAAAATCTTTTCCATCACTTTCATAATTTTCTACTGTTAACAAAGTTGTTAACTTTTCATCATTTAAGATGTTAGCTATTTCTATGCTATTATTAAAATTTTCTCTTAAATAAGATTTAAAAGCATTTTCTACTTGTGCATAATCTCCACTAGTTATAGTTCTATTAAGTCTTTCATTTACTGCATCCATGTCAATATTTTCTGTATTTACAAGTTGTTGTAGTTCAGATAATTCTGTTTTTAGTTTATCCTCTTGCATCATATCACTAAATACAAAATATCCTACCACTAGGATTGCTATTACTATAATAATAAGAATAGCGATTAAAACTTTCTTTTTCATAAAAAAATCCTCCTTTTATTATTTTCATTTTAAATATATCATATAAGAAAAAAATATTCTATGTTTTACTAAAATTTTTCAATAAAAATAGAAAAGAGCAGTAATCACTTACTACTCTTACTTGATGAACTGCTACCACCATTACTGCTGTCCGCTTTCTGGTCGCTGTAATACGAACAGAATATCATGAGAACAGTATTTTCGTCTAACTCACATCCATCATATATTCTAACGATAAAATCGTTAAAATATAAATTTGGAATATCAAATAATATATGGTCATTTATTAGTACACTTGCACTATTTGCAACATCTGGTATTGTTCCTGTTCCTATTAATTGTATTTTCATGATTAAAACTCCTTTTTTAATTGCATTATATCATATATTCTACAAACTATGAATATTTTATTGTCTATAAAGTGCTAAATCCTTGATTTTTTTGATATTTTAGCCAAAATATGCTATAATAGCTGTGTTTCAGCAAAATCCGTTTAGCAAATACTTCCGAACGGAAGAATACCCAGTAGCTTTAAAAATTACATTCTGTCCTGAAGTCTGCGAAAACAATTAAACTTAAACTGAAGTTTAGTCGAAAAGACCAAGCACATGGCTTGGCTTTTTCGATTTATTTTATATTATTCTATTCCTTTTGCTTGTTCTTGTTCTCTATAATTTTCAATTATATTTGATATATCAAAAAACAACTCATCATTTTCTCCTTTAAAATCTATTATTTACTTTATAGTTCGCTTTGCAATGGTCGAACAATATTATTATTATATAGCACATTAAGCTCATGTAGTTCTTAGATAGTTAATGGCCTTTTTAATTAGAATTTCATATATGATTCTGCCTTAATTTTTTCTCCATTCCTTCTGCATTTCTTTTTCCTCTCTCTCATCTACGAAGTCTTGTTCAACATCTAATAGGTATATTCTATTATCGAATTTGCCTTTCTTCTCGTTTTTTATTTCTCTTGCTCTTTCTACATCGACTGTCGATATATTTTTAAATTTCATTATAGCTGTGATAACTTCCATTAAATCAGCAAGTTCCTCTACTGAATGTTCTTATACAAATTTTTAAGATATTATCCTACCAAATTCTCAGGATTTAATTCTTTCAATTCTTCTAATAGAAATCTTCCATCTTTTCTTACTAATACATCGTCAAACCAAATTTCTCCTCCACCGTATTCTGGAGTTTGGATACATACTATGTCCCAATGAATACTAGATCTATTTCCATTATCGCTTTCCTCTAGGCTATCTCCAGGAGTAAAATGAAAACTGCCTTTTATTTTTTCATCAAATAGAGTATCGCCAATTGGCTTCTCTATATATGGATTTAATCCTAAAGCAAATTCTCCAATGTATCTGCTTCCTTCATCTGTATCTAGAATTTCGTTTAATTCCTTCGTCTTATTTGCTGTTGCTTTAATAATTTTTCCATTCTCAAATTCAAACTTTATATTATTAAATAACACTCCATTATATCTTGTTTCTGTATTATATGTTATATATCCTTTTACACTTGTTTTTACTGGAGCTGTTGCAACTTCTCCATCTGGTATGTTAAAAGTACCCATGTACTTTTCGGTGGGAATTCCTTCGATACTAAATGTTAAATCTGTGCCTTCTCCTTTTATATGTACCATTTTTGTTTTATGCATTAAATCTACTAATGGCTCCATTGCCCTTGACATTTTATTATAGTCTAATGTACATACATTAAAATAGAAGTTTTCAAAATCTTCTATGCTCATATTACTCATTTGAGCCATTGATGCATTGGGATACCTTAAAATACACCATTTAGTATTTTTTACTCTTTCTTCAAAATGCACTGGCAAAGTATAATATTTATTATATAATTCCATGTTTTCTTTTGAAATCCCATTAAGTTCAGCTGTATTAGAACTTGCTCTTATTCCAATATACGCATCCATTTCCTTCATTCTTTGTGCATCATGCTTTGCGTAAATTTGTATTTGTTCTTTTGATGCATTCATAAGCATTTCCCTCATTATTTCATGATCGATTATATTAAATAATGGAAGTGCTCCTAAATTTTCGGCTTGTTTTATTAATTCTTTTGCTAATGGAATAGCATCAGTTCCTATTATTTCTATTAGTATTTTTTCACCTTTCTGTAAATTAACAGAGTAATTTAGTAGATTGCTTGCTAACTTTTCTATTCTTAAATCTAACATTTATGTTCCTCTCTTACATTATCATAAATAAATTTACATCTCTAAAAATTTATCCAAATACTCTACCATAAATAATGGTATATTTATCAAATTTCCATCCTTACTTAAATTTCTCATTGAAAATCTAACTCTCGTTTTCGGTTCATACTTTTCATTGTAAACTTTCAAACTAGTATTATTTATATTTTCACTAGATTTTACTTCTATAGGAATAATATCATTCCTATATTGAATTATATAATCAATCTCATATCTATTATCAAATGTATAGTAATATGGATTCATTCCCATAGAAACTAATAATTGTAACACAAAATTTTCTGTTAATGCCCCTTTGAATTCTTCAAACAGTTTATTTCCTTCTATAACCACTTTACTATCTAGATCTGTCATTTTTCTAAGTAATCCGACATCATTTACATAAATTTTAAATGATGCTAAATCATTATATGCAATTAGTGGCATGCTTGGTTTTGTTACATTATACACTTTATTTACTATATTAGCATCTTTGAGCCAATTTAACGCACCTTCATATTCTCGAGCTCTAGCACCTTCTTTTGCCACTTGATATAAGAATTTTTTATTTTCTTTAGATATCTGAGATGGTATACTATTCCAAATAATAGAAATCCTATTTGCTTCTACATTACTTGTATGTTTAGAGAAATCACTTTCATATGCTCTTAAAATGTTGTTTTGTATTTTATTAACTTGTTGCATATCTTTTTCTTGTATCCACGATTTTACTGCTTCAGGCATACCACCTATTATAAAATAAGCTTTTAATTTTTCTACTAGCATATTCCAAAATATATCTGGTATATTTTCTATTGTTTTTATTGTATCCATATAATCTACTAAATTTTTGCAATTATCCGCTATTAAAAATTCTGTAAATGTCATTGGATACATATCTAGAAAATCAACTTTTCCAACAGGAAAAGATGTATGTGATAGACGTATTCCTAGCAATGAACCAGCACTTATAATATGATAATCTTGTGCCTCCTCTTCAAAATACTTTAACGTATTTAATGCATTTGGACATTCTTGTATTTCATCAAATACAATTAGTGTTTTTTCAGGTGTTATTGCTTTTCCATAAATAAAAGATAATTGCTCTATTATTCTTACTGGATCTTTAGTATTTTCAAATAGATTATACAATTCTGTATCATGATCAAAGTTAAAATATGCAACCCCTTCGTAATTCTCACTCCCAAATTCTTTTATAATATACGTCTTACCCACTTGTCTTGCTCCACGTAGAATTAAGGGTTTTCTATCTTTACTATTTTTCCATTCTATTAATTTTTCCTTTATTTTTCTATACATCGGCCTCATCTCCTATGTATATATTATATCACATTTTTTAAAAAAATTACACGTTTTTTACATTATTTTTTATTGATTTTACACGTTTTTTACATGTTTTCTAGTAGATTTTACACGTTTTTCGCAGTTTTATATTAATTTTAAAAAATAACACATTAATTTTAGAACAATACGTTTTTTGTGTATCTTGTCAATAATTAATGTGTTATTATAACTTACATTCTTACAAACAATGGCGCTATATTTTCTAGTTTAGTACCTGCCGTAACCTCTATTAGATCCCAAGACTTGTTTTTTATTTTTAAATACTTACGTATTTGCTCACAAGCACTTGGCATAAATGGTTCAAATATGTTTGAAAGATTTGCTATTATTACGCTACATGTATATATTGTATTATTAAATTCTTCTAAATCCTCTTTCTTTTGCACCCATGGTTTTTGTTCATCATAATATTTATTTGCAATTTCAACTAATTCCATTGCTTTGTTTGTAGCTTCTTTAAATTCGAGTGTTTCGATTAAATTTCCTACTTCTTTATACGTATGTATGATTTTTTCCTTTATTTCTTCATCTAGTTTTCCACTTGGAACTTCTTCTAATTCTTTAAATTTCAAAGTTCTATTTACTAAGTTTCCAAATTTATTTAGAAGTTCTCCATTATTTGTTGCAATCAGCGCATCTTCTGTAAAGTTAGAATCCTTTTTTTCTGGACCATTATTAATTAAGTGGAAGCGCAAAGAATTTACTCCATACTTGTCCACTAACTCTAATGCTGGCACACCATTTCCCTTGCTTTTTGAAATTTTTTCATCGTTTATATTTAAATATTCTGATGAAACTATTGTATTTACCAAATGATAATCTTCTTTCATTGCTAGCAATAATGCATTAAAAATGATACTATGAAATACTATATTATCTTTTCCATGAACCATGTATATAATAGGATTGTATTTTTCTTTCCAGAATTTTTCCCAATCTTGTCCAGTTTCTTCACATTTTTTCATAGTAGCTGTTATATATCCCATTACAGCTTCAATCCATACATACATCTTTTTACTTTCGTAATTTGGAACTGGAATATCCACACCCCAGTCTAAATCTCTTGTAACTGCTCTATCAACTAGGCCTTGTTTCAAATACTTATTTGTTTCATTCTTAGCATTAACTCTCCATAATTTATCATTTTCTTGAACATAGTTTTCAATATCCTTTTGAAACTCAGATAATTTTAAATATAGGTTTTTGTTGTCTCTTAGTACTGTTTTCGAGCCACATTCTAAACAAATTCCATCTTTCATGTCTTCTATTACTGGAACATATCCACAAGAGTCACATTGTTCTGCCTTAGTTTCCTCTCCACATTTTGGACAAGTTATTTTTAGTTCTCTATCTGATAAAAATTTATTACATTTTTCGCAAAATGCTTGTGGTTCTATTTTTTCGTATATATAACCATTGTCATATATTTTTTTGAACATATCCATTACTGCTTTTTTATGAAAATCTGTATCTGTATTTGTATATAAATCATAAGAAAAATCAAATTTTTCTAGTGTTTCTTTATCTCTACTATGATAATATTCTGCAATTTCTTTTGGACTTTTCTTTTCTTTTTTTGCTCTTTCTGTTATAGGCGTTCCATGGCAGTCTGTTCCAGAAACAAACATAACATTATCGCCTTGTAGTCTATAATACCTTGCTAGAATATCTCCTGAAATTAGTCCTGCAATATGTCCTAAATGCATGTCACTGTTAGCATATGGCCATGCTCCACCAATTAAAATATTTCTGTTCATAAAAACCTCCATTCGAGCATTTTTTGCTCTAGCAAAATTTAATTTTCCTATTGTAATAGGTAAAAATTATATAACAGCCTATATTTCTAAGTAAAGCTGATAAATGTAAAACATTTACCAGCTTCTATATTATTTAAATTTTTCCCCAAAACCAATCTAAGCTGTTATCAATACTCTTTTTCTTTTTAATTTTTGCTTCAATATCATCCACCCAAAGGTATGCAATAAATGAAATAAGTACAAAAATCAAATCGAATACCATTGTAAAAATTAAATCTGATGCTACATCTCTTGGTAAATTACTTGTTGTTGTAAACATTATTGCATGTGCAACTAATCCTCCTGCAAAAACAAATAGCATTACTGCTGTTATTGCACTTTTTTTAGTTTCTCTTGCAAGTACTACTACTAATACAAATAATAGTGAAACTATTAATAATGTTAATGGATGTGTGAAGTTTATCATTGGCATATCTTATTCCCCCTATATATTAATTTAATTTTTTTTCTATTAATTTTGCAAGGCTTTCTGCTTTTGTTATTATGTAGTCTTTATCTGTACCTTCTATCATAACCCTTACTAGTGGCTCAGTTCCAGATGGTCTTATTAAAATTCTACCATTTCCTGAAAATTCTTTTTCTAAGTTTTGAATTTCTTTGTTTATTTCGTCATCCTTGTAATAGTCATATTTTTTTTCTCCATCTACTTTAGCATTTACTAATACTTGTGGGTATATTTGTATTATATCACAAATTTTAGAAGATGAAACATTTTTTTCTAAAATTATTTTAATTAACATCAAAGATGTTAAAATTCCATCTCCTGTAGGATTATAATCTAGCATTATAATATGACCAGATTGTTCACCACCAAGATTATAACCTTCTTTTAACATTTTTTCAAGTACATATCGGTCACCAACTTTAGTTTCTTCAAAATTTATGTTATTTTTTTCTGCATATTTCCTTAATCCTAAATTACTCATAACGGTTGCAACTAAAGTATCTTTTTTTAGAGTTCCTTTTTCTTTCATGTAATTTGAAATTATTGCTAAAATTTTGTCTCCATCAATTTCGTTTCCTTTCTCATCAATTGCTAAGCATCTATCGCCGTCTCCATCATAGGCGATTCCTAAATTGCAATTATTTTCTACAACATATTTTTTTAATACGTCTAGGTGGGTAGAACCACAATTTTCGTTTATATTTGTTCCACTAGGTGTATTGTTTAATATATAATGCTTTATACCGAGTGCTGTAAATACTTTTTCTGCGACAACTGATGTTGCACCATTTGCTGTATCTATTGCAACTACAAAATTCTCATCTGGTTCTAGCTTTTCAAAATCTTCTTCAAAATTTTTTCTAAAGAAATAAACATATTCATCAATTAGGTCAGTTCTAATTTCTGATGTTCCTATTTTATCATTAACAGCTGAAAAATCATCTAATTTTCCTGAATCCATTATTTCTTCTATTTCTTCTTCTAGTTCATCTGGTATTTTCATTCCTTTGTTACTAAAATATTTTACTCCATTAAACTCATATGTATTATGTGAGGCTGATATTACTACACTTGCATCTGCTTTAAGTTTTTTTGTTAAGTATGCAACTCCAGGTGTTGGAAGGACTCCAAGGATTTTTACATTTGCACCATAACTTAAAAATCCCGCTGTCATCGCGCTTTCTATTAATGTGCCAGATATTCTTGTATCTCTTCCTATTAAAATTGTAGGTGTATGGTTAGTGTGTTTTGATAATACATATGCACCTGCTTTTGCAACTTTATACACCAATTCTGGTGATAATTCTGTATTTGCAATTCTTCTAATTCCGTCTGTTCCAAAGTATTTTCTCATTTTCTTATCAGTCCTTGTATAGTATATTTAGGTTTTTAATAAAGGATTTACCTATAAACCTATATTAATTTTGTTATCCGCCATAGAAGTACAATGTATCTCCTTCTATGGCTACTTGCTTTATCGAAAATTCTTGTGTTTCCAATCCATTAAAATATTGTATATATTTTTCCATTGGAAATAGTTCAAATTGTAGTTCTCTACCAGTATAGAATATGATTGTCTCTCTAAGTGGCCATGTATTTAACGCTTTTCTTGTTATTGCTCCTGCATGAATAAATCCTGGATAATATTGACAGCTTTCTTCCCTTCTAAGTGAAGCTATCTTGGTTACTTTTATACCAGTTTCTTCTTCATATTTTTCTATTACTGCTTCTATTTTTAAGCAATTTTCTTTATCTTTCTGATTTACTTTTAAGTGTTGGTTTGTAATTACGACAAACACCATAAAATTTGCAATAAATATTATCAGTGTTAAAACCCCTACAAATATTTTCTGTGTATTTGTATTGTTCTTTACAGCTATATACCATAGTACAAATAGAGAAAGGCCTATTGTACATGCATACGATATACACGTACGTGGTGTTAGCTCTAATATTGAGCCCCCCACAATAGGTGCCATACACATTACAGCACCATAAATAATTACAAATATATATTTTAGTACAAATGTTATCTTTCCTTTTCCTTTATACATTACAAGTATTGATAGTATTGTTAAAATTACAAGACCAACATATGCAAATTTAGGGATTACTCCCAAAGACTTAATAACTAATTCCCTTAGCCACATTAGGATATTTTTTATACTAAATGGTATTACCCCCATATCTAGTCTTGATACTCCAAATAATACTTTAGTATAAATAAGTGGTATTATCATTAAAATAATATATAATATTGAAATTATTAATACTTCTTTTATATCTTCTTTTATTGTATTTTTTTCTAATAATAGTTTGTATGTAAGAATACATATTGGAAATATTGCTAATGTTCCTTGGTAGCAAAAAGCTGCAATTAATCCGAGTAGGAATGTTATTATATATTTATTTTTTTGGTTTTCTAAATTTACTTTTATAATTATTGCATTTATCAATATTCCCAATGACATTATAGAAGATTCCAAAAATAAAATATATTCTATTGCAAAGACATTCATTATTACTATATATGAAATAGCAACTAGTAAAGTTATTTGCCATTTTGAATTACTTTCCATTTTATTTTTATAAGCATTGTATATAATTACAACTGATATACTCAAAAATATAATTGCAAATATAAATGAGATAACAGAGAATGTTTCTATTGGTATATGTAATATATCTGCCAATCTACAAATAAGTGCAGTAAATGGCCTGCCTTCTGCTAAAAAATATTTATTAGCATATTTTGTATACCCTTCATGTATTATTTTATATGTTTCATGCGGATAGTGTGGATGTAAAAATGCTGAACACATTATAAGGTTAACTATAAATACACAAAGAAAAATTAATATATTATTTCTGTTATCTCTAATTTTCTGCATTTTACCTGACTTTATTTCAGTATTTTTTGCTTTGTCCATTTCTTCTTTATTTCTTTTTCCCTTCTTTAGTTTTTATTAATATTTAAAGTGCAAAGTCTATTTTTAGGTTAACTTTAATATTTATACTTGTATAACATCTTACATTTTATTTGGCATTTGTATTCCCAACAGACCGCTACCTGTTTTTAATACTATATTCACACATTTAGTTAAATATACTCTTGCTTTTTGTAGTTCTATGTCTTCTGTAATTATTTTATTTTCATTATAAAACTTACTAAATTCTTGTGCAAGATTAATTAAAAATCTTGATATGATATATGGTTCATTTTTATCCGCTGATTGTCTTATAGTATTTTCAAATGAATATAAAAACTTAATTATTTTTATTGATGCATCATCTTTCAAAAGGTCTATGCTTATGTTATTTAAGCTTGGTATGCTCTGTGCTTTTTCCAAAATACTATTTGTACGCACATACATATATTGTAAATATGGTCCTGTTTCTCCATTAAAATTAAGCATTATATCCCAATCAAATACCTCATCTTTAATTCTACTATTATACAAATCATTAAATATTACTGCTCCTATGCCTACTTTCTTTGCTACTTCTTCTTTATTCTCTAAATTTGGATTTTTTTCTTCTATTACTTTACCTGCTCTTGAGATTGCTTCATTTAAAAGATCTTCGAGCTTTATTACATTACCTTCACGTGTAGACATTTTCCCTTCTTTGAGCATAACCATACCAAATGGAATATGTATTAAATTATTTGTATATTTGGGGTCTAATCTCAAAAGCTTAGCCGTTTCAAATACCTGTTTAAAATGAAGTATCTGCTCATATGATGTTACATACAGCGCTTTGTCAAAATCATAATTTCTTGCTCTATATAAAATTGCTGCTAAATCACGTGTTGCATATGTAGTAGATCCATTTGATTTTTCTATTAGACAAGGTGGCATGTTTTTTTCGTCTAGATTTATTACTCTTGCTCCCTCAGATTCTACAAGCTTACCGCTTTTTTCTAGCAATTGGACTACTTCTCCCATTTTGTCTGAATAAAAAGCTTCTCCATTCCAAGAATCAAAATGTACATCTAATAAATCATAAATTTTCTGAAATTCTTTTAAGCTTAAATCTTTAAATTTTTCCCATATCTTTGTGCAATACTCGTCTCCATCTTCCAATTTCTTAAAATTATTTCTACATTCCTCTAAAACCTTCTCGTCATCTTTGCACAAGTCGTTAATACGTACATATATTTTAGTAAGTTCATCAATTGGATTAGCTTCTATATCATATTCATTTCCCCATCTTTTATATCCTTCTATAAGTTTTCCGAATTGTGTCCCATAATCTCCTAAATGATTAATCCCTATCACATTATATCCTAAAAAATTGTATATCTTATATAAGGCACTACCAATAACAGTAGAACGTAAATGCCCAATATGGAAAGGCTTTGCTATATTGGGAGATGAATAGTCTATAACAATATTTTTTCCATTGCCAATATTACTACTGCCGTACTTTTCTTGTTTATTTTCAAATTCTTCAAGAACAGTTTTTATAATCGCTTTTGGAGTAATATAAAAATTCAAATATCCATTTATAACCTCTATTTTTTCTATTATTTCATTATCTCCCACATTGTTTCCTAGAATATCTTCTGAAATACTTTCTTGTTTTGGTTCTTCTTCACCATTTGTCTTAGCCACTATTTCTGAACATGAAAGCTTTTCCTTAAGTTCATTTGCTATCATCTGTGGCGCTTTTTTCATTTCTTTTGCTAATTTAAAACAAGGAAGCGAATAGTCGCCCATTTCTTTATTGGATGGTACTTCTATATATTCTTCAATTGCTTCTATGTTTGTTATCTTTTCTAATTCTTTTGCTATAATACTTTTAAAGTCTATCATCTCTTACTCCTTTCATTTGCGCAAATAGGGTCAGACTCCATTTGCGCAAAAAATTTAGTCTCCTAAATTAATTCCTATATAACGTGCTGTTTTTACGAGTTCATCATCCATTTGTACTTTCCTTATATTGCTCTCTGCTGTATTTCCTGATACAGCTCCTATTTTTTTATTATTTCCAACTACCTCTTCTAATGGAACATAGTTTAATTTGCCATCTTTTATTACTGTTAGTACATTAAATTTCCCCTCTAATGCAAGTTCCATAGCTTTTGAACCATATTTTGTTGAAAGGACTCTATCAAATGCTGTAGGTGTACCTCCTCTTTGCATATATCCAAGTACTGTACATCTTGCTTCTAGCCCAGTTAGTTCTTCTAACTCTTTTGCTACTTTTTCTCCTATTCCACCAAGTTTTGTATTATCCACACCTGCACCATTATTTCTAACATTTTTTACTTCCATTTCTCCGTCTTTTGGCCTTGCTCCTTCTGCAACTACTACTACGCTAAATGATTTTCCTCTATTTTTTCTATTTATTATTTTTCTTGCTGCACTGTTTATGTCATATGGAATCTCTGGAATTAATGCAACATCTGCACCTCCTGCAATTGCTGATTCCAGAGCAATCCAACCTGCATATCTTCCCATTACTTCTAGAACCATTATTCTATGATGTGTTTCTCCTGTTGAATGCAATCTGTCTATTGCTTCTGCCGCAACAGATACTGCTGTATTGTATCCGAACGTAATTTCTGTACATGCAACATCATTATCTATTGTCTTTGGTACTCCTATAACATTTATTCCTTTTAAAGATAAGTCTCTTGCGGATTTTTGTGTTGCATCTCCTCCTAGAGTAAACAAACAATCTATTTCGTCATCTTTTATATTTTGAACACATTTATCTGATAAATCTTTGTATACTATTTGTCCATTTTCTTCTACTGGATAATTGAACACATTTACATTAGTTGAAGACCCAATTATAGAACCCCCTTTTGGAAGTATCCCAACTGCTTTATCGTTTGAGCTTGTTCCTAATTTTATTATGTCATTTTTTAATAGTCCTCTATATCCATCTATAAATCCATAACATTCTATTCCTTTATTTTCTGCTGTTTTGATTATTGCTCTTATAACGGCATTAAAACCTGATACGTCTCCGCCATTAGCAAGTATTGCTACTTTTTTTAGCATTTTTAACTCATTCCTTTCGTCTTATGATAATTTTACTTATACTATTATACCAATAAATAAAAAAAATACAACAAAAATGTTGCATTTTTTTGTTGCTTTTCAATGCAGAACTGAAATATATTAACTCTGACTAGTTTTAGTAACCTATCACATGCTGTAAATTATAAAATCTTATCACAAAAGGGGAGCGAATTACACTCCCCTTTTAGCAAGCTACGTAGCCATAATTAAAAAATAATCTTTTTAAGGCTTTCTACCTGTTCTTTATATCTATTTTCCACTAGCTTGCATCCTTGATAAAGCATCTGCTCAGCCCTTGAAACATTCCCCAGTTGCTCCGAATTCACATGTCTGCTTATCTCGCTATAGTCGATAGCTATAGGCTTAATAAAACTATGTCCGGACATTATGTATAAAAAGTTTATTCCTTCATACACATCAAGTATTTTGACTCCGTTTCGGTTTCTTAGAGTTGCCACTACCTTACCTGTGCCAATATTTTCCTTATGGTATTCCCACTTGTAATATTCACACATAAATTTCCCTCCTTAAATTAATTGCTGAGGTTATTAAGTTACAATAAAATGTATTTCACCATTTTTGTAATTAGATTTAAAGTGATAAATTTGGCTCTTACTCTAATCTAGCAGTCCTCTCTTTCGTAACTTGCGCATTACAATTGCTCTTTCCTTGCCAGTGTTAAGAGATTGACTTCTCAACCAATTGGCAAGCTTTAGTGATGCCCCTTTTTTCAATGCTATACTTTCTAATTCACTATCTCTTCCGAGTATGGCTGAAATTAAAACTTGATTAAAATTAACATCTATACCAAGCTCTAATAGACAGTTCAAAGTATTTTTGTCATTTATGCCAGATGACATTTCTTCACAAAATACCGCTCCAGAATCTAACAGTATTTTTATTAGTTCGGTGTTTCCGAGCTCAATCCCCCAACTTAGTGCCTCACTTTTTGCTTCACTGCTTGGGTTACCTGTTAAAACCAATTTTAAATTTTGAATTCTTTGTAACTGTGCAAGTCTGACAACTAGCTGGTCTAACGAATCTTCCTCAAATACAATATTCCGTGTTTCATCTGTCCTTTTTCTTACTTTCATTATTCTCCTCCTTAAAATTAATTAATTTTAAAGTTATTAAGTTACAATAAAAATATTCTATCATTTTTATAGATATTTTTCAAGTATTTTCCAATTATTTTTTATTCATTATATGTATATCTGCAATGTCTGCCTGCATTTCTCTTGTGATAATGTTTTGTATTTGGGCAATTTCTTCTTTTGAGCAATCTTTACCCTTTACAATTACATTTATACTATCTTCATTAATAAATATAATTAAATCCTCTATCCCCTTTGTTTTAATCAAATTTTCTGCTATCATTATTGCGTTTTGTTCATTATTAAGTTTAGAAATTTCCTCTTGTGCACTCTTCTTTTGAGACTCAGAGACATCAGTATTGTTTAAAATATTTTGATAGTTCTCTACTCTTTTAGAATACATATTCTCTCTTTCTAGCCTTGAACTCGTAAAATATTCATCAGTACTAATTACATCTGAATTTGTTGCGACTACATTTTGTTCTACCTCTTCTACCGTTTCATTTACTTGGTTTTCCAAAGTATTCGTTATATTTTCTTCTAGCGTATTCGTATTTTGCAACATGGTATTTACACTATTTACATTGATTTCATTTGTTTGTACAATATTCGCACTTACTAATTTAGCATCTCCAATTCCTGCAATTCGTTCAGAATTGACTGTTGCTGATGTTTCCATCATATTCTCACTAGAATTATTAGTAAAACTCAAATATCCTGCTGCAATTACCATCAGCCCTATAACAAAAACCACAACTTGATTTTTCTTAATAGTTTTCATTTTTAATCACATACCTTTCTATTAATCATTTATTTGTCATTTGAAAAACTTGTATTTTATGTGTTGCAAGTCCTGTTACCGCTTCCACGGCTTGAATAATATTAGTCTTTACTTCCGCACTTCCAGCCCCTTCTGCCGTAATTATAGCTCCTTCTATCTTAGGACTTGTTGTACTCTGTGTTATTAATTCTTTTGCTCCATCTTTTTCCTCATAAATAACTTCCTTTTTGGTATCAGTTTGAGTAACTTTTCTAGTTCCTCCTTCGCTATCTGTTTCTTCTGTATTCTCTTCCGTACTTTCTTCATTATATATTGGAACAATTTTACTCGTCTCTGAATATGTAATCATAACCTGAACTTTGCCCACACCATCTATATTTGTTAATATGCTTTCCAGGTTATTAGATAGACTGTCCTCAGAAATATCATTCTTAGCTATATCTTCTTGGTAATTTTCTTCTTTAGTTGCAAGTTTTTTATTATCATCTGTCGTCTTAGTATCCTCTTTGTTATCTCCATTCCAAATAACATTTATCACTATAATTGTAATAATTAATATAATTAAAAACACAACTAAATTTTCCATTTTCCTTTTATTAGATTCCCCTTCTTTTTTGGTAAATAAATTATTAATCTTTTCTTTTAACATACTAGCTTGCCTCCTTTCTCTATTTCAGTTTTTGGGTTTTAACTATAATCTTAATTAATAGTTATATTGTCTTCTATTACCTCATACACATTGCTAAGATATTCTTTTAGTTTCTTCTTATCTCCACTTGATAGATTGTTACTATTGTCATTTTTTCCTTCTTCTGTAATGTTGTTATTATTAGTATTTTCACCTATCTCCACTTCTTCGATTTCGACCTTTTCTACAATTTCAGTTTCATTTAGTGAACTTTTGTTCTCCATATTGTTCTGTTCTTCACTTTCTTCCTTCTCTTGAACCTCCACGGTTATAGAATTAATACTATAGCTATCATCATTAGCAACATCAATCTCTACACTCTCTACTATATAGCCTTTAGCCTCAATTTTAGCTCTTATATCATCTTCAATTCCTGATATATACATACTTCTTATATTACTTTCATTATCACTTTGTACTATATTCTGCGCCTCTATACTTTCCTGTGCCTCCTCAATATACTTATCTAGTTCTAAAACATCCGAAACTTCTATATCCTTACCTGTAAATTTATTAATAACTGGCGTTACTATTGTAAAAACAACATATATTCCAATAACAACCTTAATATACTTTTTGGAATTGCCCTCTGGCAATATCATTTCTATTACTACTCCAATTATTACTGCTACAATAATGGAACTTGCCCAACTGCTTATCCATTCAATAGTTATCACCTCCAATTCTAACTGTGCAATTGGGGACAGTCCCCAATTGCACTACCTATACATCATGCCACTATTCGATATTTTTATTACAAGTGTAGTTCCTATAATAAACATTACAGATATACTACACATTATTGCCAAGAGTGTTTTAAAAGTGTCTCCCATTTGGTCTAATAACTTTATTATTTTTTCGTCTGCTATTGGCTGGCAGAGTGCTGCCCCTAAATAGTATATTGCCATTAATACTGTTAGTTTTATAATTGGTATTATTGCTATTCCTATTAAGATTATTATTCCTACTATCCCTGTTGCATTTTTTAATATGGAGCTACATCCTATAACAGTATCTACTGCATCTCCTAGTATTTTCCCAACTACTGGTATAAAGCTTGATACTGCCGCTTTTGCTGTTTTTGCGGTTATTCCATCTACACTGCTACTAAGTGTCCCTTCTATTGATACTACTCCAACAAATATTGTTAATGTAACACCTAGAATCCATACTACACTTGTTTTGAAGAATTTTGATAGTTTGTCTACTTGTATTCTGTCTGATATTTTAGATATTACCCCTAATGCTGTAGAAACTAATACTAGAGGAATTATTACTCCTGTTATGAAATTTCCTATAAATGTTATTAAAAATAATATAATTGGCTGAATTAAATTTGCAGATACTATGCTTCCAGTTGTAATCATAAGTGTTATCATTATTGGAACAAGTGAATTCATAAATCCAACTAAGCTTTGTATAGAGTCTTTTACAATATCTAATATTTGTATAAAATTTGTCATTATTAGAGTTACAATTAGTATATATTGAACATAATATGTAATTTGCGCTATGCCTTTATTTTCTAGACCTTCACTTATACTTTTTAATATACTATGTATTACTATTATTACTAGAATACTTGCAAGAACAGTAATAGCATCAAATACCTCTCCTCCGCAAGGCTTGTAATATACTTTTAAAAATAGTTTCGTTATCTATATCTCCTGTTATTGCTGAGGAAAATAATTCTCCCATATCAATATCTTTATATACATCTTCTGTGTACTTGTCCGCTTCTTCTATAAATGAGTTGATATCTAAATTGTCTTGTTGAGACTGCATTATTTCTTCCTCTGTTATAATTTCATCTTCTGCACTTACAAAACTCGGAAGAAATAAGAGTAATATTAATAAAATCACTACAATTTTCTTCATTTGTATGCCTTTCTTTTCGTTTATTGTTTTTGAATAAAACCTCTTAATACATTTTTTAAATTAATCAATATTGTAAAAATTTATTAGTTATCTATACTGATATATCCTATAATAAACAAATATACATTTGGATTATAATTTCAATAATTACTTTATAACTAAGGAAGAATTTCTATAACAGTTTCCAATAGGCTAGATATAATTGGAATAGACATGGACACTATAATTACTTTACCACCCATATCTATTTTGCTTGCTATTGCAGACTCGCCCGAATCCTTACATATACTTACTGCAAATTCTGTTAAAAAAGCGATTCCTGTAATCTTAATAAGAAGCACAAGAAATTCATTATTTATAGCTGTTTTACTAGCCAGGCTCTTTAATAAATCTATTATTCCACCTATTTTATCTAGTGCAAATACCAATATTAGAGCACCTGCAAGTAATGATACATATAGTGTAAACTCTGGTTTATACTGTCTAACTATTACAATTATTATAAGAGAAATTAATCCTATACCTATTATTTTTATAATATCCATTTTTTCTCCCTTTCATGCGTTTTTGCGCAAAAGGGGTCAGACCCCGTTTGCTCAAAAAGTCTTGTATGTGTTGATACAGCTCTGTTACCTGTCCTGCGCAAAAGGGGTCTGACCCCTTTTGCGCAAGGTTATATCATAGTCCAAACATTGTTCGTACTGAGTCAAATAATGTACTTATTTCTTTTATTACTAAGGTTAGTACTATAACAAGTCCTGCAAGTGTTGTCATCATCGCTTGGTCTTCTCTTCCAGCTCTTACTAATACTTGGTGCAATACGGCTACTAAGATTCCTATTGCAGCAATTTTAAATAGTAAATCAATATTCATATCTTACGTTCCTTATATAACATATTTAGGTTTTTATCATAGGTTTTACCTATAAACCTTTATATTATCTTATCTTTATTGGTCTATTATATTATGATTGTGTAAATTGGTTTGGATATAATTTAAGGCAATTGTTTCTATTTTTTATTTTTTACTCTAACTTCCTAATTTGTAGTATTTTTTATTGTTAAACTAATATGATTACTATTGCAAGTCCTACTACTCCTCCTAGGGTTTTGTATAATTTCTCATTCTTCTGCCTTTCTTTTTCCGCAATTTCTATTTGTGTATTTAAAAAATCTTGTACTAATTTTATTTCACTCACTTGTCCATCTAAATCTGTTTTTCCAAGCATTCTTCCGAAGCCCTTTTATTATGTCTTTGTCCTCTTTTGTAAGACTTGTTTCTATTTTTTCTACCGAATTGTCCCACGCATCTCCTGCTGAATTCTCTTTCATTCCTTCGGCAGCATCTTTAAATATTTTTCCTATACTTCCATTTATGTTTTCTGATATTTGCCTAAAACTTTCTGGTATTGATTCGTATGTAAATTTTATTTTTGTTAGAAACATGTTTAGAGCATTTTTCATTTCTTTTAATTCCGTTACTCTATTACTATATTTTTTTGAGATTATTTTTCCTGCCTTTAGGCTTGATAAAAAGATTAGCATTAATACAAATACTTTAATAAAAAACATTAAATCTTCCCCTTTCATTTATATTTATCCCAAATTAATTCTATTTCTCTATTTTCTTTTATTAGAATAATCTTATCTATTAGTTTTAGATTATACATTTTGCCTAAAATCGGATTTAATATAATGTCATTTAAACTATCTCCATGTGCTGTAAATATCCCATTTACTCCAGATGTCACAGCATAGTGTATTGCTTCTATATCCTCTTTTGTGCCTATTTCGTCTGCAACTACAACTCTTGGATTCATAGAACGCACGAGCATTTTTATTCCTAAATCCTTGGATATATTATCTAAAATGTCTGTTCTTTCTCCTAAGTCGTTTTGTGGAATTCCTTTATACATTGCTGCAATTTCTCCACGCTCGTCCACTACTCCGACATTTACCCCTTTAAAGTTTAGTTCTTTTATTCCATTACTTATATTCCTTACTATGTCTCTAAGTAGTGTGGTTTTTCCTCTTCCCGGTGGCGATACTATAATAGTATTGTATACTTTGTTTTCTTTTAAATTTAATATGTATGGCAAAACTGAAAGACTACAGTTTATAACTTGCCTAGCTATTCTAAAGTTTAAGCTATAGATATGTGATATGTTTATAACCTGTCCATCTTTTACTACTACATTGCCTGATATACCGAACTCTATGTCCTCCCTTTATTGTTATGTATCCGTTACAAATCTGGCTTTGATATGTATATATTGAGTTATCGCAAATTCGCTGGAGTATTTCTAGTATTTCTTTTGTAGTTACTACACAATTGCTTTTTTTCTCTTCTTGTCCAATTCTTAATATAATGTTTCTATTTGTTCTAAAGCGTATTTCTTCCAGGTTTTCATAAATGTTTCCACATTCTTTTATCTCCTCTTTAATTGTTTTTGGGAAATATTCTAAAACTTCTATAACACTATTCATTTGTTCTTCCTTTACTAGATTATATATATGATAGGTTTCCGACTATAAGTAGGAAATCCTAAAGGCTAATTTCGATTATAGCCTTTTTATGAAATATGGTTTCGGAGAAATTTCCTATTACATAAAAATAAATACAACATATATATTAAATATATATGCTGTATTTTTCTATTTTAGAACTATAAGTTTTTTAATTTATTTCTTCAATTTCTATTTTGCAAACTAATTTAGTTGTTGCATCATATGATAAATGTTATATTATAATTTTTTCCTTCTAAAATATTATTTTTATAGACATTTCATCATTTACACTGTGTAATATAATGTAAAAATCAGTTTCTTCTATTCTTCCCAGTTATGATAAACATTCATTACATCATCTAAGTCCTCTAAATTATCTATTAATCTTTGCATTTTTTCTGCATCTTTCTCATCTAGTTTAATATATGTCGATGGTACCATTTGAACTTCTGCTTGCAAGAATTCTAGTCCTTGTGCTTCTAAAGCTTCTCTTACTGTAGCAAAATCTTCTGGTGATGTTGTTATTTCATAGCATTCATCACTTGCCTCAAAATCTTCTGCTCCATTATCTAACGCAAGCATCATCATATCATCTTCAGATAAATCTGTTGTAGTTCTATCTATAACTATTACTCCTTTTTTAGAAAATAGATATGATACACATCCTGTTGTTCCAAGGTTTCCTCCTGCTCTATCAAATACATGTCTTACATCTGCTGCTGTTCTATTTTTGTTATCTGTACTTGCTTCTACAATTACTGCTACTCCATTTACTCCATATCCTTCATATGTAAGTTCCTCATAGTTTTCACTATTGTTTGCACCTGATGCTTTCTTTATTGCATTATTTATTGTGTCATTTGGCATATTATTTGCCTTACATTTTGCTATTACATCTTTAAGTTTAGAATTACCAGCTGGATCTGGGCCTCCTTGCTTTACTGCTATTAGTAATTCTCTACCTAATTTCGTGAATATTTTTCCTCTTGCTGCGTCTGCTTTACCTTTTTTTGCTTGTATGTTATGCCATTTACTGTGTCCGGCTCATTTTTAATTCCTCCTTCTCAATTTTTTCAGTATTTAAGCCACTTTCGGCTATTCTATCATAAAACTATTTCGTGAAATTTCTTTATTGTTCTTTGTTGATTTATATAGGGTTTCGAGGTTCTTTATTAAACGAATTGTGCCAAAATTGTGCCAGAAATTTCAGATTGTTTTTTATGTAAATAGATTGTTTTGTTGCTAAATTTATCCAATTTTTAAACAACACTATAAGTATTTTATCATACTTTTTTTATTTTGTGTAGTGTTTCATAAATATTTTTTTGTGTTCTACTCATATCAATATTATACATATCCTCTTTTTAAACATACTTTTGTATTCACATCAAAATTGTAATTTATCGCACTTAAAACTCGTTTACTTTAGAACAATCCAATATCTTTTTATTGGGAGTCCTGTTTCGTCTTCGATTACTATATTTTCTAGTTCGGCACCACATTTTTCCATTACCTTCCAAGAAGCAATATTTCCTACATATGCACCTAATAATACTTTATCTATATTTTTAATTCTAGCTTCTTCTAATGTCAATTTTAACAATTGTGTAGCAAATCCTTTTTTTCTTTCAGATGGCCTTATTCCATATCCAATATGTCCCCATGTTTTTAATCCTGCTTTTGTTAGATAATGTCTTAAATTTGATGCCCCTATAAGTATATTTCTTTTGTCATCATATAACCAATATGTAGTAGATGCAGAATACCCTTCTAGATTTTCTCCTGCTTCTACTTCTTGAACTCTATTAATCATTTCATCAAAGTATTGTAATGTATGATATTTTAAATGTAATGGCCACGGAGCAATACGAGAGCCTTCCATATTCCATTCATCCATCATATCTTTATAAAGTTGATAGTATTTTCTGTTAGGTTTTACTAATTTAATCATATTTTTCATTTCTCCTATTCTTCCATATAAATTACTATTTTTGATTAATTTATAATTGTTTAGATATATTTTCAATTTTGCTTATACTTACAGGTGTATAATCAACTACATCACAAGAAACACATATACCCATTTTTGCGACAAACATACGACAAAGATGCGACAAACATACGACAAAGGTGCGACAAATTAATTATTTTTGATTCTATAAACTTTTTTAGGATCTTTAATAGATGTTCCAAACCATTCTATTAAATTGTTCTCAACTAAACTCTTTAATACTCTTTGAACAGTTCTTTTGTCTCTATTTATAATTTCACATATTTGAGAAGGTTTAACATCTCCTTTATCAAATATAATTTGTAATACCTTTTGTTCCATTGCATTTAAATTATTCCATACGGAATTAATT
>CALXND010000023.1 GCA_944389655.1 uncultured Clostridia bacterium
AAACTTATTCAAATTGGAGGCGCCACCCGGATTTGAACCGGGGATCAGAGTTTTGCAGACTCGTGCCTTACCACTTGGCTATAGCGCCATATTAATATATGTATATGCATCTATTGTTTGTTTGATACCTTTTTTGTATATTTTATAGAATTTTGTAATTGTACAAAGCAAACTTTATTCGCTCTTTGTTTGTGCTAGTTTAGGTTTCTGGCTGTACATACAAAATCTTAAAATAATATCGATTTCATTATATGAAAAAAATGGAGCGGGAAACGGGGCTCAAACCCGCGACCTCTGCCTTGGCAAGGCAGCGCTCTATCAACTGAGCTATTCCCGCATAGGTTTTTATAGAACAATTAATATGATAGCAAAAAAATTTAAAAAAGTCAATAAAAATTTAAAGATTTTTATTATGAGTTTGTAGTGTTACAATTGTAGAGTTAAAATTGTCCTATAGCTCTTGAATTTCTTATAAAAATATAGTATAATATTTACATAATTTTTTTATGTTTACAACTCATTTGTCTGTAAACACAAAAAAGTCTAAAATGAAAGGAGGATAAGTAATTTTATATTAAATCAATTAGAATAACATCAAAGGAGGTTAACTACTGTGTTACAAATACGTACTCGGGAAGAAATTGATATTTTCCAGATGAGTAAATTGCTTGTAAAGTATAACATTACTGCACATATATCTAATCAAGATATAGTACTAGATGGAAATATCTCAGATGAACTTTTAATTATGCTTCAAAACAGCATAAAAATTGTTTCAGTTCAGAACTATACTGATTCTGACAATACAGATGTTATAAAAATGCCAGATAGTGTACCCATTATCCAAGATGATGATAAAAAGGACAAAAAGGTTCATCACCAAAAGCAAATTCTTTCACCACAAATCATAAAAAAATATGATTTAAAATATCCTTTTGTGGAACCTGGTGAGGTATATTGGTGTGATTTTGGCGTTCCCTATGAACACGAAATTGGTTATATGAGACCTGCAATTATTTTAAAGAATTTAAATAATTTAAGTTTGCCACTGGCATTTGTCATACCCGTTACTTGTACAGAAATAAATTCAGAATTTGCAATTAAGCTCAATTGTTTTGATGAGATAATTTATAATTCTAATAATCATTTAAGTAAAGAATATGCATTTATTGTATTAGAGCAAATGAGAGTTATTGATAAAAGCAGATTACGAGAATTTATTGGTACTATTTCTAATAGGGTTAATGAATCGATTGAAGAATTTTTGATTAAACTTTGGGATTTATATCCAAATAAAAATCTAGTATCAATAAATCAAAAGCTTAGTCAACAATATTTAAATTTGAATATCAGGCAAATTGAATTACTTAGTATGGTTAACATACCAGAAATGATTGAAATAAACAAAGCAAACTATACTAATAAAGTAAAAGCGGAAAAGTTTCTTAAGTTGTTTGGATTCGACATAAATGCTGTTGAAGTACAGTATATTTATCAAGCAATCATTATTGCTTCAAAAACACAAAATTATACTTTTAATAAGCTTTGTGAGCTGATTGCTAATGATTCCAAATACTCAAAAATAGAAATTGAAAGATTCATCAATTCTGGTCTTAAAAAACAATTTAATTTTAAACATTCATTTGCAATTGATTTTATTCGTTTAATTAATAATTTTCTTGCTTAGGAGGTAAATAACTATGAAAAAAATCACATTTACATTGAAAGTAGAAGCTGAACCGAATACAATTTCTTTAATGAAAGAAATCGACAAGATTTCTTGCGGATTAATCTCGATTTGGAACATAACATTATAATTGTTGAGAACGTTTCTGATGGTATGCTTGAAGATGTTGTTGATTTAGTAAAAAAATACTATTCAATTTCCAACATACATATCGATAATATTTTATCTGGTGCTAATAACGAGATGGAAGCTCAACTTTCTGATAGTTCTTCTAAATATCGTTGGGTATTTGATACGAATTTTGAAGGAAAATGTTTAAAGCCAATAATCAAAGATATAATTAATCGCTCTGAAAAAATACTTGCAACTTCAGGGGATTCCGAATCTCAAATTTCAAAATTTATAGCATCTAGTCGGGACGATTTGTCATACAATTATTTTATTGGAGAGTCCGTTAAATTTTCGATTGGTGATATTGTTAGTTGTAATTACGGTAAGCATCTTTTAGGTGAACCTTTTGGCTTTGACTTATATTCCATAGTTGGAAATATTTCTAAAACTGGTATGCCTTACCTAATTCCATTAGGAAGATTAAACTATGGCAATGAATCAACATTTATTCTTAATCCTGATAGTGATATAGAAAAAATTGATTCACATATAAACATATGTACAAAATTATATTTAGATAGGGCTAGGTATGTTAATGCCAAGAGAGTGAATAAAGTTATTGGAAGTGTAAAATCCGAATTTTTGCAAAGATTATTGATAGCTGTAACTGATAACTACAATTTTGTAAATTCGGATAGCACAATAAAATCTAATGATACAGTAACTAAAGAATCTTTTTTTGAAGTTTTACGCGTAAATAAAAAGCTTCTTAGAGACTCTGAAAGAGCTATCTTTGAAGCCATTTCACCAAAACTTACAGTATTAGATACAAATACGCCAGTTTATAAGCAACTTGATACATTTTTAGAAGCTATTGGAATGCCTGTAGACAATGAGTTAGTAAAACAATCTTTTGTTGTTGCTCCAAGTTTACCTAAAATTTCAGGTCCAGTACTTAGTACAACTTTAAAATTACAAGATGCCAATTTTGCTAAAATAGATGTGCAAGCTAGGCTAAGAGCTGTTTCTCGCAATTGGTTAGTAGGATATCCTAAATTAGCAGAAGATTTTCCAAAAATTTCATTTTGTACTCTATTAAGAGTATATGTTAAGGTTTTTTGCAAGTAATGTAAACACATTTTAGACTTTTACTCAGTTTTCCTATACAACAAGGTTAGGCTACCTTGGGCTGTGCATATTTGCGAAGCGAAATGCACATGTGGCGAAGCCACTTTTCTTATATTTTATTTATGTATTGCATAAATTCCAACAAATAATCTTTTATATCTTTTTTTCTTATTTCCTCTGTTGAGGTTATATCTAAAACTTCCATAACTTCATTTCCAATTATAATTTTAAAATTACCTAATAATTGATTTTTATAAATTGGTGGTTCTAAATAAAATATGCAGCTTGCTTCTACCTTAATACCATTAATTTGTTCTTTTCGCACTGCTATATATGTATATTCAAGATTTTCTAACTGCAATTTTACCTGTTTTTGAATTCCTTTATTCACAATTATTCTACCTTCGTTTAAGCTTTTCCACTGCTCGAATTGATTTTCAATTATCTCTTTTAAATTTACTACCTCAAAATTTTTATATGCATATTCTATTAATTTAATTGTGTCTGAAGTTCTTTGTTTGGTTGTGTTAGCTCCTATTATGACTGTAACAATATCTAGGTTATTTCTTTTGCATGCAGTAACTAAACACCTACCTGCTCCATTTGTAAATCCTGTTTTTACTCCATAAACTCCATTAACACTTCCTAGTAACTGATTTGTATTGTTTATTGATTTTGGATAGCCGTTTATGTTTATAGTAGTACTTTTAGTAGAAACAATTTGCTTAAATTTATCTATTTTTAGAGCATAGTCTGCCATTTGTGCTAGTTCATAGGCAGTAGTATAGTGCTCCTCATTATCTAATCCATGGGGAACTATAAAATGAGAATTAACTAATCCTAGCTCTTCTGCTTTTTTATTCATCATCTCTGCAAAGCCTTCTACACTTCCTCCTACATACTGGGCTAGCGCTACTGCTGCATCATTTCCTGAACGTAGTAATAAACCATATAATAGGTCATTTACTGTTATTTTATCATTCTTTTTTAAGCCTAATCTAGAACCGCCAATTCCAGCTGCTTTTGCTTGGATTGTAACTACATCATTTAAATTTGCATTTTCTAATACAACTATTGCCGTCATTATCTTAGTGGTAGATGCCATAGGAGTCTGTTTATTTCCATTTCTCTCGTAGAGAATCCTTCCTGATGCTCTATCATAAATAAGGGCTATTCGCGAATTTAATTCTAATTCTTCATTTGCTGCATTGGTTTCTATAACTTCATTTTGGATTTCTTCTATATCTACTTTTTCATCTTCCTCTGAAATCATATTGCCTGATTTGTTTTCCTTGCTAGCATCTTCTACTCCATTAACTCTTATGTATGGAAATATTGCCATTAGCAAAGTTATAATTATTAATATTTTTATTAAGAATCTATTTATTTTTCTTCTTAAATTTATAACTGATATTTCAGTATTTTCTTTCATAGAAAAATCACCTACTTTATTATATTTTAATAGGTGATTTTTTATGAGTTAATATATATATTATCTGCCTCTTGTTGGTTCGCCAAATTCCTTTTCGTACTGATCATGTACAGCTTCAATTTTTTCATCTGGTGTTTTTCCAGCTTTTTCATTATACCTTCTTACAAATTCATCTACATCATACACTTTATCTTTTGCAGCTTCTTTTCTTAAAGTTGTTTTACTTCCATCTTCTAATACAATTATATCGTCTGCTGTTAGGCTATCATTACTTGCTGTATCATCTATATTTCGCATTTCTGTCTCGCCATCTCTATCTAACTCTGGCTCGGCTCTATTTAGTTCATCGTCAATTTCTGTATTTTTATGTTTGTCCATAAAATCTCTAACTTCTCTTGTTGTTGATTTTTGATTTCTTGTTTCTATTGGCGCAGATATATATCTTTCTTTTTTATCTTTACCTAGTTCTGCTCTAACATAATCTACTTCAATTGTTCCATATGGTCCAGTTTTTAAAGATAGCATTTCTTCTTGTCCATTCATTGAGCTTCTTCCATTAATTCGCACTAAACCGGCTACTTGTTCCTCTTCTACAACACTTCCATCTCTACTATTTATTGATGTAACTGTTTGCCCTGTGGTTGTTCCCTGTGTATTTTCCAAACTTTCTAAAGGATGTGCTACACCCTTTTCATCTATTCCATAAAATGTAAATTTTCCACTCTGTCCTTTACTATGATCGGAGTAATCTACTATTATTTTTTCATACCCTTTTTGCTTTATTTCTGGAATCATATCTGCTAGAGTTTCGGTACCCGTTACCTTTACGTATGGATCTATCTCTTGTTTATATGTTACTTTATTTTGCTGTTCAGTTTGTTTTTTATTATTTTGTTTTAAATTATTTCCTTTTTTGATTTTTTCTGAATTTTGTTTGTTTTCTTCTTTTGATGTTATTTCTTCTATCTGACTTCTCGTTAGAACAATATCATCTTTGGTTGTTCTTTCAGGCATTTTAAACGTATTTTCGTCTAATTTTAATGTATGAAAATATGCTTTATTAATTTTTTCTAATTGCTCTAAGAAACTTAGAGCAAAAGTAATAATGCCACCTTTATCTACAGTTGCTATTAAATTGTTTTCATTGTCATAAATTTCCATTTCTCTTTCTAACTCGTTATCTTTATTTTTTGTAGTATCTGACCTCGATTTATTATTTTTTAATGTGATTATATAAGCATCATTTATGGCAAGTCCTATATTTTTAAATGTATAATCTTTATAATAACTAATATTTATTATTTCCTGTTTTTTTTCTTTATAATTTTCAGATAATATATTACTTAAATTTATCATATTGTTAATAACTTCTTCTCTACTTTTTTTGTCCATTTTCTTCAATTCCTTTTTTACAGTGATTTCAAATCTATTTTTATTATACTACACTTCATCTGCATTATCAATATATTTTATGTATTTATTCCTCTGTACACATTTGTATATTTGATTATTTTAACTTAGAGCTACATCAAAACACGAAATTGATTATATTTGATGTTACATAATAAAAGTTATTGTTTTAAAAAGCAATAAGAGATAAGGTTGTATTTCTTGCCTTATCTCTTATGTTTAGATTCTACTTGCTTATACGTTAAATGACATTACAAAATCTGTTCCATCCTTTAATTGTACAATAAAGTTTTTTGTTATGATTGGGTTGTTTCCTTTTGTTTTATCTTTTATACTTACGTCATATATATATAAATTTCCACTGGTTTGATAATTATTATACGTCAATTCATTATTAGTATAGAAGTTCTCTTTTACATATTTTTCAAAATCTGCCAAGGTTGGAAAGTTTTTTTGCTTAAATGTATTATCTAGTTTACTGTATGCATATTTATAATCTCCATCATCTATCGCTAAAAATACTTTGCCTATATTTAAAACGACTTTTTCTGCTTCATTTGCTTCATTATACTCTTTCGTAAACATAGCTAAGTCTACAGTATAATTATCTAATATAATATCAAAATTCATTATTCCTAATTCATTAAATATATAATAATTATTGTTTTGATCCACTATTACATATTGCATAATGCCATTTATATCGTCTTGTTTATAGCTTAATGCTGTTAAAGCTTGGTAATCTGATTTATTTACATCAATATACTTTTTAAATTCTTCTAGTGAACCAAATTTTTTGTTTCTATATGTATCGTCCAAATGTTCATATGCTATTTCTGGCTCATATAGTAATTCGTTTTTTAATTTTCTCAGCATATCTTGAATATATGTATTTTCTTTTATTACTTTGTAATCATATTTATTATTTTCGTTAGCTTGTATTGATTCAGGTACATTTATATCAACCTTTTCTCCTACTACTAAGTCTGGATACATTTTCAATACATATTCAGTTGGCAAAATACTATATATATTATTCTTTATATCTAATTTAATAATAATTCTAAAATCTTGTCCTTTATCTGTTACATTCTTCTTTAATTTTCCTTCTACTACAAATACTTTAATATTTTCTGTCTTTTGGCTACTATACATATTGCTTATGTCTGGAGTAACCATATCTATTTTAGGCAAGTGTTGTTTTATATTTGATGTAGTTATATTATTATTTTTAATATACTCTTCATCTAAAACATCGTATATAATTTCAGAGTTTTCTTTCTCTGCTTCAGAAATTACTTGCTCATTATCTGTTTGATAATAAAGGTTCGCATTAAATATTATTGAATAGTAGGAATAGTATTTACCAACACATTCTTGAATTGAATAATACTCTTCTCTACTTTTTACTAATTCTAGATTTGTATCAGTATCATTTGTATAGGCTTCAATTCCTTCATCTTCGCTAACTATTTGACCATTTCTATAATTATTATTATTATTTACTTTTGCTTTTATTAGAATTATAGACAATACTATAATTGTGACTAATAGTATTACCCCTAATATTATAATAATTTTTTTTATTTTAGTCATCCTTTTCTTCCTTTCATTATTTTATGGAGCTCTCCATATTTGACATCCTGAAATATCATAACTTCTAGTAGTCTTACATGGAGGTTCTCCCCTCGAGCTATAAACACAACTCGTTTGATCCCAGACTTGACCATTACCAGCATAAATCATTGCATGAACAGTAAAATCATTCACTACATCTCCTGGCTGAGCTTCGGAAGGAGATACTTGGTGCCAGCCAGCTGCTGCAAGCATCGATGGGATTCCACCGTCTCCTGTCCAATGATAATTATATGCATTAATTTGAGCTGGAGTTAGGGCTCCTGATTTATATAATACCATTGATACATATGTAGCACAACAAATTTGAGTACTGTCTCTATAGCATCTTTCAATATCTCCCCAGATTAGGTTTTCAAGAGTATAACTAGCACCTCTACTTAAAAACTCTTGTGTTACTTCTTGACAGGCTCCTAAAATACCTCCTGATGATGCAGCTCCTTCTGGCCTTGTTTTTCCCTTAAATTGTTCGTAATATTCTCTAGCTTTTTGTTCTCTTACAGATAAATTTGGACTTCCCGGTCTTTCGAATGACCAACAGAATGCTACTGCTGCTTCTTCTGGACTTGATGCATTCTTCCACATATCTCCGTTATATCCTTTATAACTTGCCAATTGATAGCTTGCATATCCCTGAGCAGGTCCAGATCCTCCAGGTGTTAACTCTGTTAATAGGAATTCTACTTGTGTATCAGCATCTTGCCACTCCTTTCCTTTCGATTGTGCATATGCTTTAAGTTGCGCATTTCTACCTTGTCCACTGTCTCTTGGATAATTAGTCCATTGACATAGACCAATACCTCCATTGCTATCAGTATAGCCATATTCAACAATATCGTTTCTAAATCCTGATTCTTGATATATATTTCCCATCGCACCTGCTACTGCATATTCGCTAAATCCTGCCTCTCTTAGTGTATACCAAACTTTTTCTTCATTAGTTCCTCCGTATATTCCTCCAGAAACTTTTTCAAAATTATCTGGGTTATATAACTCTGTTATGTCTATATCGACCTCGTACTTATCATAACCTAAAATTTTATTAAATAGATACTTCGTTGTATCAATCATGTCAACTGTATTCTCATTTTCCTCCAGTATCTCAAACAGCCAATCTGCTCCACTTAGAATAGCATTTTTAGCCACATAATTGTCTCCATCATTAAATATAGTTACAAAATTAGGTTCTTTACTATCTCTGTCTGTTTTTTCAATTATTTCTGGTGCCTGTTCTACATATTTATTAGATTCTCCATCTTGTTGATATATAAATTTTTGACTATAATCTACAATCCATACATCTGCTTTTGTTAAGGCTATAGTTAATGTATTTGCTTTAGTTATTGTTGTTGTTGTTTTATAATACTTTATAACTTCAGTATTTGTAACGCCGTTTTCTACAGTTACATGATTTTTCTGGAACTCTTCTACATTAACATTAGTTGTAACAGTTAAATTGTCATGTACTGTAATTTCTATTTCACTATCTAGTACTAAATCTGCTAAGTCTAAAGGTAATCCTTTTGCATCACCCATTACTGTTAATGCCCATAAATAATCAAATGGCATTGTATAACCACTAACAAATTCTTCATAATTAATTGATTGAGTAGTCATAGTATATCTAGTTCTATGTGAGCCTTCCATAGACGAATCTGACCATTCTTCAATTGTATCTACTTGTGTCCATGTTGCCACTTCTACTTGGAATTTAGTTTCAGATGTGCCACCTGATGTTCCATCTCCTTGTGTAAATTCTCCTGTATCGAATTCGTAATATCCATCTCCAATTCTTTGTCTATTGGCTTCACTCGTATATCCAAATGGATCACTGTTTGTGTCTGGGAAACAATAAAATGTGTAAGCTGAACCATATACGTTATTTATTTTAGTTACATGACTCTGATATTGTGATCTATCTGATACAGAAATACCCGCTCCATTATTAGTAGCAGATGCTATGTCAGTAAAACAATCGTGTTCGTCAATATACCCTGGTATAGTCCTTTTCCCTTCTACTAAAACATTTCTTACAACATTTATATAATCACTAGAAGCATTTCCACTATCCATAAAACTTGCTGCATTTGCAAACCATCCGCTATTTCTTACATAAGTATATAGTCCACTACCTCCTTGACCATACGATGACCCTCTTAATTCAAATAAGTTTGCCATTAATGATGCTTCAGCAGCTGCCCCTTTTAAAGTTCCTTGTTCTTGTTTACATAGGCTTGCTATTCCTCTAAGTTGTGAATCTGTTAGATCTGTATACTTCGTAAATGATGCTCCTTCATTATTACTACTGCTATTATTATTATCTTCTTCCTCTTCTTTATCATTTGTGCTGGTTCCTCCATCAGATATTATTTCTTTTGGTTCCTCACAAAGCCACCCCCAGCCTAACCAACCAGGATTTTCATTTAGCGTTGTAGGATTTTTTTGTTGCCAGCCAATCCATTCTTCTAAAGAACTAGTTGATATCTCACCAATATTATCCATTACTTGTCCATTGCCTATGTATATACCGACATGACCCGCATAACTTCCAGAACCCGTTCCAAATACTGCTGCTCCTACTGGTATATTATTAGTTTCTGTTGATATTACGCATGCCTTATATGCATCATATGCAGTTGGATAATATGGAACTTCTAAACCTGCATTCCTATAGACTTGTTCTGCCCATGCTTCGCACCAGCCCGCACCTGGTGAAGGTGTAGACTTGGCAGAGGCAACAATGGCTTCTGAAATATTTGTAACTATATCACTGCTAGAGTAGTCTAAATTTCCTCCATTTGTAGTGCTTCCATTAAAAGAAATAGTTTGAGTTATGGTAAAATGCTTTAGAATTTTTTGTTTTAGTTCTTCATCTCCTGTTTCATTGAATTGCTCTATCCAACCATGGAATGTGTCAGGATCTACGAAAGTCATTCTTTCACTACTTCCATCAGATTTTGCCCTTCTAAATTTTATTATACCTTGAACTTCATTGGAATCTACATTTTTATTTAATTTGTCCCAGTCGATTTCCTTATCTGGGTCTTCTCTTGTATCTGGATAATTTGTAACTACTTCTGCATTCATTAGTTTAAGTAAATCTTCTGGCCCATCTAAATATTTATCTATATTACTACCATTCTCGATCAATTTATCCCATATTTCCTGAGCTGTCATAACTGATGTAATTTTTCCATTTTTATCTATACTTACATTTGAAGTATATTGGCTAGCCCCATAAGGCACACTTTCCCAACTTCCTTCTACATATCTTGAATCATCTTTTTTGGTTTGAAATACTCCCAGAACCATTAATACAATTAGTACAATAATTATGAGTATTACTAATATTGTAAATGGTATTTTGGCTGCTTTTTTAAAAACTTTATATACTGCATTTTTTAATAACTCTAACCCTTTATGCATATTCTTCTCCTTTTATAGCTCTATTATAATATCTTGATATTCTTTTCTTGCATTTTCTTGATAATTAAGTTGTATGTTAGAAAATCCTATTTTTCTAATTTCTTTTGTACTAATAAATTTATTATAATATTTTATTGTAACATCCTTTGTTGTCCCTGGTGTAACAACCAACTCTGCCTCACTTATTTCGTGTGTATATGCTGGATACTGTATATTGTTTGCATCTTCTATATACATTGAATTAATATCTAACTTATTATCCAATAATATAGTTTTATCTGACTTATTAGTAACTGAAAAAGTATATGTTTGATAATCTTTATATATATCTGTGTATTTTACTGTAATGTCAAATTTATCTTTCCTTACAGTTTTATTAATTTGTTCTCTCGCAATATATCCATTTATATTTAAGAGATAACCATCTTTATTCTCATTTACTACAACACTAATATAATCTTGTTTACCACTATTGCCATTATATATTCCTGTTGACAATGCATTATCACTTATTTTTACTTTATATATATTACCTATCCAGTTTTCTACTGTTATCATTTTATCTTGATTATCAAATACTGCATCATAGTATCCTTTTTTAAATTCTTCTATGCTTGGATACATTAGATCCTTGCAGTCGTTTGACAACATTTCATATGCTTCTTCTAAATTCTTTGATTTACAAAATTCAAAAAATTTATTTATCGACTCTAATTGTGTTTCGTTTCCACTTGTAATATCTTCACCCGAAATTAATGATTCTGAACCTGGTAATATTGAGTTATACCCTTGTAAATATTCTGTTTCTTTTTTCTCCGAGTTATTATTAATAATTATATTTTCTGACTGCTTTTGTTTAGTTCTGTTAGATAAAAATACTAATATTACATTTACTATTAAAATTATTAATATTACTATTAGTACCATATTTATCTTCCCTTTATTTTTTACATACCACTCTGCAATTTTTTTGTTCAAGTTATCCCTCCTTTTAATATTTTTCTAAAATGAGACAGAATACTATTCTGCCTCATTTTAATGTATTACTTTATATTGCCTTAGTTACTTTTCTTACACCATCTATATATTTTTTAGAAGCCTCATTTGAAATTCCTCTTTCAACCAGCCTATCTTGTACTTGCTTTATCTTCTTATTGTCATTTCCAGTCTCTGATGCTAGCCCTGCAACTATCATTTTATCTCTAGTTGCATAACCTTCCCCATATGCACTGTTGTCTAATTTCATAGCTTTAATTATTATTTTATCATCTGTAATACCATTTCTTCTATATTCTTTTGCTGCTTCCATGGCTTTCTTAACTTCTTGTGCAGATTTTAATCCTAATTTATCTCTATATAATTTCTTTGCTTCTTTATCTTTCATGAATTCCTTATCCGCTCTACTATTATCTAATGCTTCTTGTCCCTCTAGTCCATGTGATGCTGCATTATATTCTTCTCTGGTATTTCTATAACCTTCTGAAATCTCTGAAAATCTTCCTTCTATTCCTGATGAAGTTGCCAATCCCACACCGGCTCCTATCGCTGCATATTTACCAATATTTGCGTCATTATCTGAAGCAATTCCAGCTACACCTCCTGCAAAAGCTCCTACTCCTGCTGCTACACCCCTTACAGCTACTTTTCCAAGTTGTGGAGCTGTATCTTTAACTCTATTTGCTACAACTGATGTAGCTCCTCTTATACTGTTTCTAATAGGTTTCGGTACTCTTTCTACTACCATATCTCTTACTGAGTTGCCTGCACTTCTTACCCATTTTGCAGGTCCATGATTACTAATGGCTTCTCCAACTGTATTTAAACGATTTCCCAATCTGCTTCCATGATAACTATCTGCTATAGCTTGTGTTATACCTCTTGTGTCTGATTCTCTAATTTTTTGCCATTTATTTGCTTTTTCTAATCCACTTAAACTATCATCAGAAAAAATAGCTTGTTTTTCTCTTTCTAGTCTATTCCATTCTGCAGACCTTCTATTATCATATTGATACTCTGGATCTGATATTAAATCTGGTGGAGGTACCTCTTCTTGAGTTCTGTCCAAAGGAATTTGCGAATTCAATATATTTTCTGCATCTTCTTGAGACATTCCTGATTCTCTTAGAGCTCTAAATCTACTTGCTCTTTCATAATCAACTCCATCAGAATTTGTATTGCTTCCTCCTGAAGGTAATGGTGATGGTGATGACCCATCTGTTGGATTTTCAGATGGATTTCCTGCTGCATCGGTAAGTAGATTATTTAAACCTCTTCCGTCATCAGCAGTTCTTATTCTATTTTTATCTTTTTCTTTTGCCTTATCAGAACTACTACTTTTCCTTCCAGGTCCTCCTGCAATTCTCTTAATTTGATTAATACCTGCCATTGCAAGAGCTCCACCTAGGGCTGCTGTTGAGCCACTTTCTACCGTCGATGCTTTTTCAAATCCAAAGAATTTCCTCATTATCTTTTCTGCCTGTAATAAAAATCCTAATGCCACAATTGAATAAATTATATTTTCTGATGCAAATTCTATTGCAGATCCTATTAACATTGTATATAAAATTAAGTGTAGTGGTTGTATTAGCAAATTAAATACATACTCCTTAAGCCACATATTAAATGCTTGTGCATTTCCATCACTCATTTTATCTATTGGATATGTCATTGCAACTAATGGAGCCATCATTGTTAAAAATGCTAACATTATAACCCTTTTTATGTACATAACTAAGAATCCTACTGTATAAAATACCATTATAAGATACAAAGCTGTGTATCCAATTGCTCTTAAAAGGCTGTTGTCATTTGATAGTCCTTCTGGTTCTAATTGCATATCAAGTCTGATTTTACCCATTAAATTTGTTGGCCAATAGTACTTTCCACCTTCATATACACCAGCACTTTCAAAAAATTCTTTTGCTTCTTGTCTTGCTTCTTCATATTCTCCATCTTCATTTTTTTGATTTGCCACAACATAATATCCGGACAAATCTTCAAACTCTACTACAATTGGTTTATTAACACCTGTTATTCCTTCTGAAATTGCTTCTACTATAGTTGTAGCAAATGCCATAATGTAGTGCATAAAGAATAATAAGCAAACTGCAATTATCCAACTATATAGCTTTTCTTTATATTTTGCTTTATCTTGTGCTGTACTGCTGATTACTATTTTTATACCTATATATAACAATACTGATAATAATGCTACTAATGCAAAATTTCTCAAAGCTAAATACCAATTAGATATTACTCCTTGTAGCTGGGAAGCTGTTGAAACTGTTGATCTTTCTGATGTTCCTTGATTATCTAATGTTTGTATAGGTTCATATTCATTTGGGTTAAAGAAATTAACATCTAGCAGAGCTATTTTGTTTTGGAACATTTCTTCTGGACTTATCGCATATATAGGTAAATACCAAGTTTTTGGAAGTGCATTAACTGCTATTGACGATATATAAGCCGTTGCTACAACAGCTGCAATAGTTGCTGCAATTCCTCCTGTCATAACAAATATTACTACGCCTACTGCCGCAGTGAAAAGTTGAGCTAAAAATCCTCCTACAGAAGTTATTGTATTCGTTACTTTCAGGGTTGAAGAGTCCATTCCAAATAAGACTCCTTGAATTAAATTCATTACTCCATCGCCTATTGCAACGAATAATTGAATTATTGGCTCTAATAATGTTCCTCCAACATCATCCAGTAGTCCTTCTGCACTACTTACTGTAGGTGCACAAAAGTTGAAAAGTATTACAAATACCAATGCTATTACTATCTTTAGTATCAAATTATTTTTTGTAAATATTTCCATTTTTTCCCCCTAATACCTACTATCTGTTCTTTTTCCTCTTTGCACTAGCTTATTTAAATTTGTTTCTACAAATTCAAATTCTTTTGCTGTTGGTCGTATTTGAATAATTGCACTATCTGGTCCTACTTTTAATAATCCTTCTCCTTTTAAGCATGTTACCAAAAAGTTTGCTTCGCCCGCACTTAATTTAAATACTTCTTTTAGGTATTGTATTTCTGATTTGTCTTGTGCTAAAAATAGCTTCGTATCTGAGGAAGTTAAAACAGCTTGTGCTTCTGGTTTTTCATAGAAATCTTGGAATCTTTGAGAAATAATTGCAAGTGATACATTCCTTTTTCTTGCACGTCTAGCCATAGTGTTTAAAAAATCTACTGCTTCTGGGAATGGAAGTAGCATCCACGCCTCATCAACAAGTACTCTCTTTTTTGCGGCTTTACTTCTATCTTCACTATTCTTTTTAACATATTTCTCCCAAATCCATTCTAGCAGTATTTGTTGCGCTAGTGGTCTTGCAAACTTTTCTTCTAGTTGAGATATATCTAAGTTTATAAATAAAGTGCCCTCTAGTAAATCAAATGTAGACTGTCCGTCGAAATAGGCCATTTGACCATCATACTCTCTTATGTATTGTTTCATGACTTTTAGTAAATAACTATAATGGAAACTGTAATCTGGATTTGTATTATCATCTGCTTTCTTTTGTATTCTTCTATACCAAGAGCCTATTGTTGGCATAGCTTTTTTTCTTCTCCCTAATACATTAGTTCCACCATCAGCTCCAACTGCCTCAAATAAGCTATTTGGGTCGCTATTTATTCCATGTGCTGCATATTCTTCCGCAACAGATTCTGCTATTATTTGTTTTGTAAGTTCATTTACTTCTTCACTTCTAGTACTTCCTTTTGCCATTGTAAGCAATGCCTGTGTAACATCTTCCACTTTATTTTCAACATTTAAAACTAATTTATCTCTACCTGTTATTTCATCTTTTACTATCTCTGTTTCTATATCAAATATATTAATTATCGTTTTTGATGTTGGGCTTATTACTACATTTAGTCCTCCTAGGCTTTCAGCAACTATGCTATACTCACCTTCAGCATCTAAAGCCAAACTCTGTACTCCCATTAGAACAGCTGATCTTGATATTAATGTCTTCATGGTAACAGATTTACCGGCTCCAGATTTTGCGAATATAACCATATTATAGTTTGTAAGTGATCCATGGAAATTATCAAATAGTATAGGTACTCCAGTTTGTTTATTAATTCCCAGTGGTATACCTGATGGATGTCCAACCTCTGATGTTGTAAATGGAAAAACTGTTCCCATAGATCTTCTATCAAATGTATGTGTCTTTTTTACCTTATCATCTATTAGTGGAAGGTTTGATTTAAATGCTTCTTCTTGCATTCCCCAAGCACTTTTTATAGCAACTAAAGATTTTGACATTTCTGTTGATAGTAGTTTTGTATATCTGTCTAAGTCTTCCAAACTATATGCAAATAATGTCGATACTATTGATGCCTCATATAATTTATTAAATCCTGCTGCGATTTCATTTCTTAGTTCCTCTGCTTCTAATCTTTTTTGTCCCAAGTCACTTTCTCTGTTAATATTTCCCCTATCGGCTGCAACAATTCTTTCCGTTTCTAATTCATTAATTACCCTATTTAGTTCATTTTGTGATCTAGATTCTGGTATTGGGTTTATGTATATAGATGTATTTATATCTCCAAACAGATACATATCTCTAAACAACTCTGGGAAAGTACACATCCTCGGAAGAGTTGAAACAAAGAAGCTTCTTGCATATCTAGTAACATTAGATATAATTTCTAGATGATCTATATTGGTTGCATCAATTCCAGAGGGTGCAATTAATTCTTTTATTGTTTTCTTTTTTAAAATTTCAAATTCATCTGGTCTTGAATAATCATTATGCTGACTTTGTAGTTCTTCTTCTCTTTGTTTTTTCTTTGCCATCTTCTTTTGTACCTCCTTCTTTATTTTTTCTTTCTGCCTTGTCCTTATTTATACTGTCTATAGCATCCTGCGCCACATCATATCCAACTGATGCAGCATTTTGTTCTATTATTATTTTCGCCAAATTATCTATTAAATTATCCAAATTATTTTCTTTTTTCTTTAATGCTTTCTCTTTTGCGGATTGTGCTTCTATGACTTTTTCATTTGCTTTATTAAATGCCTCTTCTTCTATGTGCGCATCAAGCGTTTTCATCTTCTTGTCTAACACGTCTTGTGCCGTAGAATATAATTCATCATATCCTGCCATTAGCGCTTTATTTAGTCCAAATGCCTCTTGTTCATCTCTATTATATGCTACATACAATAGCTCAACTAGCTCATTAGAAGTTAGTATTTTACCAATGACCTCACACGCAGATAATGTTCTAATTATGGATTGGGCTCTTGTATATAGTTCAGAGAATGCTAGGTTTTTGATTTCTTCTTTATCAAAGTCATTCTGTCCGAGCTCTTCTGGGAAATATGGTACAACTATATAATATTTTTGATTTAAAACATTTTTATTTAAACTCATTTTTTCCGTTGAGTAAATAATGTCCTTTCCATATTCTGTCAAATTACGTTGTTTTGTGAGTTCATAGTATGCTTTGTCCAGTTCTTCTTTTGTATAATTTCCAGAAGTTTTCATTTCTTTATATTTCATTTCTTGCTTCGTTAAGCTTTCTTCTATTTGTTTTACTCTATTCTTATATGTTTGTAAACTATTTTCAAGATTTATTGTTCTAGTTTGTACATAAATCTGTATTGGATGTCTTATGGTGTTTAAGAATTGAATAAATCCTTCCTCAACAGAATTTTTCTCAACTTCAGACATTAGATCATAGTTAATACCTTGGCATTCCACCACCATTATGTATTTAGTGCCATCTTTAGTAACTATCATATTATCCTCTACTTTGTCGAACTCCATAAAATCCATTACTGACTCTATTGCAAATGTTTTTGATTTCTTTATTCTTTCTTTTTCCGCTTCTCTTTCTGCTTTATTAGTTTTTTTCTCTTTTTTGTTTTTAGATTTAAAATATATTATAACTAGGGTTATAAGCAGTAGTACAATTATTATTATTATAATGGTTAATATAAGTATAAGATTATCCATATTATTTAACATTTTTCTTTTCCTCCTCATATATGTATATCTTTTTTCCTCTTGTTTTGAATTTTATTGCCCTTTTTATTATATCATCTAGATTTTCTCCACCTGTTTTTTGAGTAAACTTAAATTTCCCTATATTTGGCATTTTTAATGTTCCTATTATAAATCCAATTAATGCAAATATTACTGTTAATACAATTCCAACTACTGTTAAGTCTAAAAGAGAAAATATAAAATAAAATAGCAATCCTACTGCTCCTGCAATAACCGTATATAACATACTTTTGCCAGTAAATATAAATAATATTCTACCCTCACCTTTAACACTTCTTGGTAAATTATATGTTCCCACAATAATTTCCTCCTTTGTTTAATAGTTTTACACAATTATATTATATCAAATATTTCTACAAAAAGATATATGAAACGCAAAAAAAGTGCATTTAAAATGCACTTTTAATATAATTGTAATGTTTTTGTAATACTTCTGTAATATTTAGCTAGCTGTTATTGTTGATGTTACAGCTATAATAGCTTTTGCTATTGCAGAGGCACTAAATATTAAAACAGCACCAATTAAATATGGTATCATTGTTTTTTTGTATTCTGCTTTTTCTGCTGCACTTCCCATCATATATTTAATACCTAATACAAGTAGTATAACGACTGCAACTATAATACCTATTGTTGTAACAATACTAACAATATTAGAACCAACAGTATTTATTTGTGTTACGTTTGCACTTCCTCCATTAAATAATTGGTCAACTTGTCCTGAAACATCAGTACCAACTCCAGAAGTAGCATTGGCAATAGGTCCACCTAATATTGTTAAACACATAGTTACAATTACAACTAGACTTAATATCTGAACTATTTTTTTCATTTTTATCCTCCTTTTATGTATAATTATCTATATTAATATCTCCTATATTTTGAGATAATTTTAAAATCTTATTTTAAGCTGTTTGATTTAATATTTCAACAACCATTTTCCATATTATAAATGCTCCAAATATAACTACGCATCCGATAATATAGGGGATAATCAATTGTTTGGTTTCTGCTTTCTCAGTATTGCTTCCTAATACAATTTTTATTCCTATTATTAATCCCACTATAACTGTTGCTACAACTCCTAAAATTAGCAGTATATTATAAATTATATCTGACACATTTTTTACACCAGCATTATCCAATGGGGTATCTAATTGTTGTCCTGCTGAAATAAAGTCTGATGCGCCTCCTGTTACATCATGGATACCAATATCCTGCCTTCCACTTTCGGAATCTTTTATTGCTTGTACTTGTGTAACATTTAAAACTAAAAATATTAATATCAAAAATATTGTAATTATTATATTCCTTTTCATTTCTTTTCTCCTAAGTATCTATTTTACTCACAATATCAATTATTATAGCTAATATCTGACTTAAAGTAAATATTATAAATACACCTATAAGATATGGGACAATTGATTTTTTATATTCTGCTTTTTCTGAAACACTTCCTATCATGTATTTTATGCCCATTACCATTAATGCTACGACAACTATTATTATTCCGCCAGTTCTAAGTACTCCCACTATAACAGATGCTTTATTAATTATTTGTGTTGCGTCCTGTGAGCTAGTTAAATCTGATGGTTGCCATTCGCTTGGATTTAATGTAGCATATACATTTAATGGTATAAATAAAATCACAATAGTAAACACCATTACTATTATTTTCTTTTTTATTCTAGCTTCCACAGTTACCTCCTCATATTTATTATAATATATTAATAGCTAAATTTCAACATTTTTTTAGATTTTCTTATATGTTCATTTAATTTATAATATCATATTTTGTGTTTTTTTGCATGTTTGTAATGTAAATATAATATTTTCGTAACATTTTTGTAATAAATATTTACTTATATATATTAAGATTACTAATTAAAATGAAGATATCTTAAAATACAATTATAACCTCTTAATTTAAGCTAGAATAAACTGTTACATAAGATTTTTCAAACAATTAACATCATGTAAATGAATTATTTGATAAAATGTATGTATATGAACAGTTTAAGACGAGCAATAGTAAATACCAGTAAATAGATATTTACTTTGTATGAATTGTAATAATATATATTTCATTAGCTAAATATGAATTTAAAGATTTCTTTCATTGAAGAATGAAACATTGGCTTCGCACATATATATTTCATCTTGCAAATGTGCACATCCCTATGAAACTTAATCTTGTTATATATCAAAATCTACTAAAAGTACTGAATTTCCATAGAAAAAGTCGATTTTTTCTATACAGAAAAACAGCATAGTTCTCAAACTATACTGCTTTGGCTCAAAAGAGTACTTTATCAATAAATATTATTATTGAAAGTACTACTCTGAAGATTTTTTTATCTTCACATTTATTATCTATTTTTTGATTTTACTTTTCTTTTGATTTCTTCTTTTACTTTCTTTTTTGAGCTTAGGTTCATTTCAGTTCTATAGTACTCTGCAATTAATTGGTCTAATTCAACGCTTAGTTTATATGTTATTGCATAGTCTTGTCCATTTAGAATACTGTCGTTTAATTTTTCTCGTAGTTTACAAATTTCATCATTTAACATAAAAACCACTCTCCTTTTTCGCATTTTTTTCTTTTGTATATTTTAAAAATACCATATTTTTACAAATTAGTCAAGTGATTTTTGTTGATTTCAAGCGGTTTTCGTCTATTTTCGTATGTCAGTTTTCGACATATTTCTACACTCTATTTGTTTGGTTTACACTTTATTACAGATACTGCCATATTCTCTTTTTTAAAGACATTTTTTAAAACTTGCTGAGTATACTCTTTTGTCACTTCATCAAATCTTTCAATATAATCAAAAGAATTTATCTTTTTTAGCGAATCTGATAAAAACATTCTTGCTATGTTTCCAACACTATTATATTCTACTACATAATCTCCATATATTTTCTTTTTTATTCGGTCAAAATGCTCTTCATTTAAACCTTGATCAATATATTTTTGTATTGTACTCCCTATACTTTCTTTTACTTTTTCAGGTTCTTTTGATTGTCCAGAGATTACGACATGCGAATACTCTTCACTAAATTCATAGTCCATATCTGGTTCTGATAAAAGATTTCCTTCTTTATATAGATTTTGATAGCTTTCAGAACTTTTTCCAATTATCATATTTAGCAATATTTCTATGGCTATATGTTTTTTTACTATATCCTCATTCATTCCATCCGCATCTTTAAATCCAATTGCAAATAAAGGAAGACTAACTTCCATTTCCGCTTCTTTGTATGTTCTATTTATGCTTGTTTCTTTTGCTGGATAAATTCTTTGTATCTCTCCTTGATGTTCTTTTTCTATTAGCCTTCTTTTTATATCTTCTAATAATTTTTCTGGTTCAAAATTACCACATACTACCATCGTCATGTTTGATGGATTATAAAACGTATTATAGCATTTGTATAATACATCTGGTGTTATTTTGCTTATTGATTCTACCGTACCTGCTATATCTATTTTTATTGGGTTGTCTTTATACAAACAATCTAATAGATTCATGTATAATTGCCAACCAGGTTCGTCATCATACATCTTTATTTCTTGACCAATTATTCCCTTTTCTTTTTCTACATTTTCGTCTGTAAAATATGGATGTTGTACATAATCCATAAGTTCATCTAAACCTTCATAAAAATTATTTGTACATTCAAATAAATATGCTGTATGATCATTTGTTGTATATGCATTTGCATCTAATCCTAGAGCCATTAGAGTATCTAGACTATTTGTTCCATTAGGTTGTTCAAACATTTTGTGCTCTAAAAAATGCGCAACTCCATCTGGTATAAATACTTCTTCGTTTGTTTTTGGCATTATAAATCTATTGTCTATTGAACCAAATTTAGTTCCCCAAATCACGTATTTTTTATCTAGATTTGGTTTTGGTATTATTATAACTTTCATACCGTTTTTTAATTCTTCAACATATGCCTTCTCTTTTATTTTTTTACTTTCTATTATTTTCATTGTTAAGTTCCACCTTGTATAAATATTTAGGTTTTTAAAACAATTATATTTATACAATTGTTAGGGTTAACCTATAAACCTCTGTATTTTAATTATTTATAAACTATTTCTTTAAATATGTTTCTTATTGTATAGGAAAAATCGAATTTTTC
>CALXND010000024.1 GCA_944389655.1 uncultured Clostridia bacterium
ACTTCCATTTCTTGAATATGTCCACTATCAGGAAGCATAATTGAACATAAATCACAAGTTGCTTTTGTCGCATATACCTTATTTCTGTAACCATCATTATAAAGTTTTGGTATCCTACCAGAATGATCAATATGAGCATGTGTTAAAATCATAAAATCTATTTCATTTACATCATATACGAAAGGTTCCTCATTTTCGTACTCATCTGCTGCTGATCCTTGATACATTCCACAGTCTACTAAAAATTTCTTACCTGCACCTTCAACTAAAAAATTAGAACCAGTTACAGTTTTTGTAGCTCCTAAAAAAGTTACTTTCATACTTTATCACATTCCTTCCTAAGGCACAAACCTGGTTGTAAAGAATTAAATTTTGACTAGGAGAAACGAGTTTAAAATTTATAAGGCGTACTCTGTGTACGTTGATTAAATTTAAAACAATGTTTGAGAACGTCAAAATTGTAAATACTTTTCAACCTTACCTCCTCTGCATAATCGGAGACTATCTTCTTTGCGCAATTATATTTATAATTATTAAAATTACATTTTTGCTAATTTATTATAAAATTTACATTACAACTTTACTATACAATTAATATACGATTTTAAACAACCGTAACATCAATTCCAGTAGTTTCAGTCGTTTCTTCGATTTTTGCGCAAATGGGGTCTGACCCCAATTGCGCATTTTTTCTTAATTTTAACTTTGTCCAGCTTTATTTCGGTGGTTGAATCTAAAATCGTATCATCATAATATTCTATATAGAGTATTTTTCCTTCGTATCTGCACTGTATATTTATGTTTTCTAACGTTATTATTTTTGTATTAAATATCTCTTTTAAAATTTTATATGCTAATTCATTATCGTCTGTAAAATTATCCCAGATTTTAAGTTCTTGCGCTTTTTTTATAATGTCTCTTTCTACTTCTTCAAAATTTTTCTTTGTCTCTTTTATTTGTTTTACATTCTTTTCTTTAGTGAATGGTACAAATCCATAATATCTTATTTTATAGATTAGTGGTATTAATTTTTCTTTGTTTTCTTCTTTTATGTTTTTTATTTCTTCTTTACATTTTTCTAAATATAAATTAATTATTTGTATTAATTCGGCTTCTATATTATCTCCAGTCAATACATCGTCTAAAAATTTTAGTTCCTTTTCTGTTTTTACCTTTTGTTCAACATATTCTTTTGGAAGTATTATTTTGTTGCATTCATCAATCTCTAATAATAAGCTTTCTCGCTCTTTTTCTAACATTCTCGCTAGATGACTTACACTAAATATTTTATCTTCATTTTTTAGTTTTTCGTTTCTTTTGAAGTATTCTTCTTTTAGTAAGGTATAGTTATTTAATAAAATATCTATTTTTTCTATTTCTTTTGTGTATTTTTTCTTATCTTCGGTAATTTTTTCTAAAAATTCTTTTTTGTTTTCTAATAAATGCATTCTTTCTTCTTTTTTTTCTCTTAATTCTTGCAATTTTTGTTTATATTCATTATCTTTTGAATTTAATAAATATTTTTTTACAGCTATTTTGAATACAATCTCGTTTATTTCTTTGTTCTTCTTAGTATTTAAAATATTTTTTCGTCCATTTAGCAATAAGATAGTTTGATAAATTAGATTGTATTGCAAATCTTTTATCTGCTTTATATTAATATCCCATGACCAACCATTAAAGTCTCTTATTACCTCAGATTCTGTATATAGTTTTCCTGCATTTATTAATACATTCAATGGTTTTTGTATATATTCGTAAGGCACTTTAAATTTTGTTTCTACCTCATCTAGTTCTACTAAAGCCATTAATATTATTAATTCATTTTGAAAACAAGTTATTTCTCCGTTTATTTTATCTATTTTATATTTTATGTGATTTTTTTCTAATTCTTCTGCTTCTGGCGTTTCTGGTTTTACTATAAATATTTTTAATACTTTTTCTTTTATTATTCTTAATAAATTTTCAATGTATTCATTTTTGCTTGGTACTTCAACTTTAGAAATTTCATAATCCTCATATGCATTTTCTACTTTATATAACATGCTTAATAGTAAATTTTTTACATCAAATGAAAATAGTTTATTGTCCAGTATTTTTTCTAATTGATTATTATAATCTTTTAATTTTAAATTTAACTTTGACAAAATTCTACTTTTTTCCATACTACTCCTCTTAATTATTGGCCATTTTTAGCTCTTCCCATCTTTCTTTACTCATAAGTACTTCACGAGGTTTGCTTCCTTGAAATCCAGATATAACTCCTCTTTCTTCCATCTGATCTATTATTCTCCCTGCACGTGCATAACCTACCTTGAATCTTCTTTGTATAAATGAGGTTGATGCTTGTCCAGTTTCTACAACAACATCTATTGCTTCCATTAATAAAGGGTCTGTATTATCGTCATCTTCTGCTTGTTCTAGTTCTTTATCTGTGCTATTTGCATTTTCTATTTGTTGTATTATTTCATCATTATATTTCGCTTCTCCATTATTTTTTATAAAATCAACTATTTTTTCTACTTCTTTGTCTGATACAAAAGCTCCTTGGATTCTTACTGGCTTTGGTGCTCCTGCTGGATAAAATAACATATCTCCTTTTCCTAATAGTTTTTCTGCTCCTGCCATATCTAGTATAGTTCTTGAATCTACTTGTGATGATACTGCAAATGATATTCTTGATGGAACATTTGCTTTAATTATACCTGTAATTACATCAACAGATGGTCTTTGTGTTGCAATTACTAAATGCATTCCTGCTGCTCTTGCCATTTGTGCAAGCCTACAAATAGAGTCTTCCACATCTTTTGGTGACACCATCATCAAGTCCGAAAGTTCATCTATTATTATAACTATTTGTGGTAATTTTTGTCCTTCTCCTTCTTTTTCTAATGCTTCGTTATAGCCTTTTATATCTCTTACATTTTTTGCAGCAAATAAGCTATATCTGTTTACCATTTCTTGCACTGCCCATGCGAGTGCTCCAGCAGCCTTCTTAGGGTCTGTAACAACTGGTATTAATAAGTGTGGTATTCCATTATATACAGAAAGTTCCACAACTTTTGGATCCACCATTACAAGTTTTACCTCGCTTGGTTTTGCTTTATAAATAATGCTCGATATAAGTGTATTTATACACACAGATTTCCCAGATCCTGTTGCACCAGCAATAAGTACGTGTGGCATCTTTGCAATATCTGTTACAACTTCATTTCCTGCGACATCCTTACCTAGTGCAAATGCTAATTTTGATTTATGGTTCTTAAATGCTTCACTGTCTATTATATCTCTTAATGGTACTATTTCGTTTTCTTTGTTTGGAACCTCTATTCCTACTGCCTGCTTTCCTGGTATTGGAGCTTCTATTCTAATTGTTTCTGCTGCTAAGTTTAGTGCAATGTCATCTGCAAGATTTGCTATTTTACTAACTCTAACACCTTCTGCTGGCTTTAGCTCATATCTTGTTATAGCTGGGCCTACCGATACATTTTCCACTTTTGCTGATACCCCAAAACTGTATAAAGTTTTTTGTAGTTTTGTTGCTGTATCTGCAACTGCCTTTTTTCCTCCTTTTATTCCTTTTTTATCGCCTTCTGCTAATAGCTGAATTGGTGGAAATTCATAATGTTCGTCCTCTACTGTAACGGTATGCTCTAATTGTAATACTTGTTTTACTTTTTCTTCCTTTTGTTCTTGTTCTGCTTTAAATAAATTTGCTTCTATTACATCTGGATTTGCCTTTTCTTCTTTTATTCTACTTCCACCTATGTTAAATGGAATTATATCATCATCTTTATGGTCGTATTTCTTTTTCTTGCTTTTCTTTTCTTCTGGTTCGTCATTTAAATTTATAGTTAACTGCTCTGCAAGCTGTTCTGCCTCACGTCTTTGCTCCTCTTTTTCTCTTAATCTACGTTCTCTTTTGGTTTCTCTTTTTTCTTTTGGTGGCTCTTCTTCTTTTATTCTAGACATCCTAGCCTCATATTTTTCTGCTTTTCTTTCTTCTTTGCTTTCTCTTCTAGTTTCCACAAAATCTGCTATGATTTCTGCTGGCTTTATTCCAAACATAAATACAAGTAATATTATTGCGATTCCGATACAAAGTATTACTGTTCCTACTTCGCCTAGTAAACTAATTAAAACTGATGCTAATCCAGTTCCGATTGCACCACCACCATTATTTATTTCTCCTAACTCATATCCTTTTTGCACTGCCGTTGTAAAATCGCTTTGTATATTTATATTGCCATTTGAAAATTGAAATACACTTAAAATTGTAGCTATGCATAGCAAAAATATTCCATATTGCACTAATTTAGAAATAAGGTAATCTTTATCTTCTGTTGTCATATATATTGCGATTAAAAATGTTCCTACTGGAATTATGTATTTGATTGCTCCCATAATTCCACCTAATATTGGACTAAGGTGTTCACCTATATATCCAGATTTTGTGTATATTAGAATAGCAAGTAGTATACTAATTAAAAACATGAATACTACCGCTACATTTATATCTAATTTATTTTTATTTGTTTGTTTGGTTCTTCTACCTTTTTTTGCCAAGGTTATCTCTCCCCTTTCGAGCATTTTGCCCAAATATCCTTTTGTATTATATCACAAGCAGTTTTGAATTGAAATATTTTTTTTAAATTGTAACATAAATGTAATATAAGTTGTTACAACTAATAGCCATTTATCTTTTATTTAAGCCAGAGTTAATAAATTCAAAATGTGTTACGAATATGTCGGTCAAGCTGATTTTCAAACTAATTCTAAAGAAATTTTTGCAGCGCCCTCACAGCGAGGCGCGAGATTCCCCACAAAATTTCTCAAGAGTTAGTATTTTCAAATCACATTCCATTCCATATTCTTACAAATTTTGAATTTATTAACTCTGGCTTCTAATTAAATTTACTAATGGCTGTTAGTTATAACTATGAATTAGTTATGCTTTTACACAGAACAAAGCTCAAAAAAAATCTGTTTCATCTTACCAGTAAATATATAATAGCATTTTTATTCATATTCCTGTATCAACTTATTTACTATTGCCCTGCTATCGATTTTATAAAGACTCATTAATTCCTCTGCTTTTCCGCTTCTTCCAAAACTATCTTTTACTCCCATTCTTTCAACCTTTTTAGGATATTCTTCTGCTAGTATCTCACACACTGCTGTTCCCAATCCTCCAATAATACTATGGTCTTCCACAGTTATTATTCTCTTTGTTTCTTGAGCGCATTGTATAATAAGTTCTTTATCTATTGGTTTTATTGTATGAATATCTATAACTCTTACATTTATATTGTTTTCTTTTAACATTTCTTGTGCTTTTAATGCTTCTGCTACAGTTACTCCTGTAGCTATTATACTAGCATCTGTGCCGTCTCCAATTTGAATTCCTTTGCCTATTTCAAATTCTTGTGATATATCATATATTATTGGTGTGGCCATTCTGCATAATCGTAAATATACTGGTCCATGAATTTTTGATATTTCCCTTACTGCCCATTTAGTTTGAATATCATCAGATGTGCACATTACTGTCATATTTGGCAATCCTCTCATTAGCCCTATATCTTCTAGCATTTGATGTGTTGCTCCGTCTTCTCCTACTGTTATTCCTGCATGTGTTGCACAGATTTTCACATTTAAATTTGGATATGCTATACTATTTCTTATCTGTTCGTATGCTCGTCCTGCTGCAAATACTGCAAATGTGCTAGCATATGGAATTTTTCCAAAAGTCGATATACCTGCTGCTATTCCCATCAGATTTTGTTCTGCTATTCCAACATTTATAAATCTATCTGGAAATTCTTTTGCAAATATATTTGTTTTTGTAGCACTTGATAAATCTGCATCTAGTACAACTATCTTTTTATTTTCTTCTCCTAGTTTAGCAAGTTCTTCACCATAACTTTGACGTGTAGCTATTTTTTTATCTATATTCATTATTACTCACATTCCTTTCATGTTTAATTTATAGCACCTTTAATTATTACTTATAGTCATTTTAATTAGAATTAATAAAATGTATTCCTAATTCTATTTTTTAGTAACTTATATTTTTACAAGTTCTCATTATATTTCTATCATAATGTTATTTAGTTCTTCCATCGCCTTATTGTACTGCTCTTCACTAGGTGCTTTTCCATGCCATTCCGCCTTATTTTCCATAAAAGAGATTCCTTTTCCTTTTATGGTTTTTGCTATTATTATTGTTGGTTTTCCCTTAGTTTGCTTTGCTGTTGTAAACGCATCTATAATGCTATCCATATTGTGTCCATCTATATTTAAAACGTTAAATCCAAAGCTTAAGAATTTTTCTGTTATATTGTTCATTCCTCCAACTTTTTCTATTTCTCCATCTATTTGTAGATTATTATTGTCTAAGACTACACATAGATTATCTAATTTATTTTTGCCAGCTGCCATTACAGCTTCCCATATTTGTCCCTCTTCTATTTCTCCATCTCCAAGTATACAATATATTCTACATCCTGCACTATCCATTTTTGATGCAATTGCCATTCCTACTGCTGCAGATAGTCCTTGTCCTAATGAACCAGTTGTCATATCAACGCCTACTACTTTTCTCATATCTGGATGTCCTTGAAGATTACTACCTATTTTTCTAAAAGTGCATAATAAATCTTTATCAAAATATCCTTTTTGCGCAAGTACACTATATAATGCTGGAGCTGCATGCCCCTTTGATAATACTAGCCTATCTCTATTTGAATCTTGTGGCTTCTTTTCGTCTATATTCATTTGATTAAAATATAGAACTGTTAATATATCTGCAATAGAAAGAGAGCCGCCTGGATGTCCAGATTGAGCACTATATACTTCTTCTATAATTCCTTTTCTCACTTCTACTGCAATCTTTTTTAAAGCTTGAACATTAGTTATTTTCATTTTTAACCCCATTCCTTGTATAATATATTTAGGTTTTTAAAAGGTTCCCCATAAACCTTGATATACAATTATATCTTTCTATGGCTTAATTATTATGTTAATACTGTAGACTCTTACCATTCTCTTTCCTTATTATAATAAAAGAAGAAAATATATGATTTTCAGTCTTGGCTTATTTATTGCTTCATATATCTTCTTCCCCTCTTTTCTATTCTACTACATTTGCTATAGTATTACTATCTACAATTTCATTTGTAATATCATTTGTGTCTTTTTCTTTTTTCTCTTCTTCTACTAATATTTCTAACTTATCTATTAATTCTTGTAAGCTTTTTATGTCTTTTCCCATCATTTCATAATCTACATTTGATGTAGAATCTTTTAAGTTTCCATTTGCTTTTATTATTGCTTCCACTAAATCTTCTACGTTATCTGTATTTTCTACTTCGATATTTACTGCATACTGTGAAACAAGGTTTCTTAAAGCTTCATTTACATTGTCACCAATTGCTAATTTATTCCCTGATGCCACTATAACTTTCTTTAATGTAGGAGCTGAATCTTCTTCATTTATATATTGTTGATAAACTGGTTCTACATATAATAGAGAGTTATCTAATGGTACTATTATCATATTTTTAGTAATTCTTGTACCTGTAACATTTAAAGATTCTAACTCTGATGAAATTTCGTCATCCTGCTCTATTTGTGTATCTAATTGCATTGGTCCTAAAATATTGCTATCTGATTGATATTTATATATTGTAAGTTTTGGTGTTCCTCCTTCATATGTTCCCACCATATATGATATTATATTTTGTTTTTCTAGTGGTGTAAATGGTAATACCAAACCTAGCTTACTTTCATTTGAATCTATTGGCTTTAACATTGTGTAGTATGCTTCTATATCTACACCAGTTTTAGTAGATACTTTTCCTGTGTTATGTGTTGCAATATTCCATACGTCATTTCCTCTATATAATACATCTGGTTGTATATCATGATATCTTTGTGCTATTTCTGCTTGTATATTGTATAAAAACTTTGGATATACAAACTGACTGCTTATGTCACTTGGAATGTTTTCATCCATAAACAAGTCTGGATAGATTTTTGAGTATGCACTTGCAATTGGATCTGATTGATCTGTTATATAAAATTTGATTGTTCCATCATATGCATTTATAAGTACCTTTATTGAATTTCTTATATAATTTAATTCTCTTTTATTTAATGCATCTAACTGTATTGTTGTTTTTTGTGAGTATGGATAATTATTAGATGTCGTATATGCATCAAGTACCCATATTAAATTTCCACTATCATCCACAATCATATATGGGTCTTCATCATATAATAAATGTGGCATAATTGTTTTTGCTCTTTCTATTATATTTCTGTTTGTAAGTATTTTACTATCACTATTTACATTTGCTGAAAATGCTAAATTTAAGTCTCCTTCTTTAATTCCTAAAATAAATCTATCTAAAAAGTTTAAGCTAAGTCCTGCTTGTCCATCATATATGTTTTCTGCGTTTGTAGTACTTGTAAGTGGATAATCAAATTCTTTTCTGTTGTTACTGTTAGTTACAATATTATTATTTGTTTCAAGTCCAAAGTAAATACGTGGTTCTTTTGTTGTAACAATATCTTTATTTGTAGTAGTAAAATCTTTTTGTAGTTTAGTTAAATTTCCATTTGAGTCCGTAGATGTTGCTGATGTAACTACTACTCCATATCCATGAGTATACTCATATGTTTGATTATTATATGTACCACTAGTATTTGAAATTTCTCTAGGAGAGATATATACTAATTGCTGTTTGCCATTTACTCTATAACTTGCTATTTTCGCTGTGTTATAGGTATAATATCCTTTTTCTGTTTGTACTGCATTTAAGTCTTTAAGTACTATGTCTTCATTTACTATTGCAATGTTATCTATTGTATCATCCAATTTCTTTAAAGTTTCTTCTGTTACTGTTTCTCCACCATTTTCTATTGTAAACACTTCTGCATTTATTCCATATGCGGTTTTTGTATAGTTTATATTATTTTGTATATTAACTTTTTCTTTATCTAGTTCATTTGGATTTACAAAAATCACTTGAAATAACGCCATTACTATTAATAGAATAATAATGTATACTGGTACAACTAATACCCACATTATTACTTTTTTAATTTTATTTTCATTAAAGTTTTTTATTGCCATAAATACAGATAAAATTATAAGAATTGGCAATAATCTATAGCCCCATAGTTTTATTGTTGTATCTGTAACACCTGCTCCATATATTGAATATGTTGTATCTTCTTGCAAATTAAGGAATTTATCAAATCCAATATCTTGTGTTTTTATAAATACAAATCCTGCAAGTACTATTGCTAGTATTTTTATATTTGTAAATAGTTGTTTTAAAAGTTTACTTTTCTTTAATGTTTCTCTATCTACTCCATCAAAGTAAATATTAAACACTGCAATATAATATACTACTGTATAAATAGTTAAACCTACTATTAGTAGCATTGCATATAATAGTAATGTTTCTATAAATGGCTTTTGGAACATAAAGTATCCTATATCCATTCCAAACACTGGGTCTGATTGTCCAAATGATGTATTATTCACAAATAACATATATTGGTTAAGTATAAGCTCAGTAGTTATTGCACTTACTACAACAGATAGTATAAACGACAAAGATTTATTTGGTAATTTTGGCATTGACTTTTTTTCTGATTCAAAAAATGGTTTTAATGCTTTTTTTATTCTATTATTATTAGCATAAATAACTAAAAATAAAAATATAAAGTTTATTCCAAATGTAATTGCTGTATAGTTCACATTTTGCCAAAAAATTCCTACATATTCTTCACCTATTTCTAAAACTTCTAGGTATTCTCCTCTAAATATAACATAACCTACTATTGCAACTATTACAATAAATAATAATACAATATACATTCTATTTTTTGATTTCTTTTTTGGCTTTTCTTCTATCTTTTCTTCTGTTTTAGTATTGGTGTTTGCAACTTTCTCAATATTATCTTTTTTATTTTCTTCGCTCATAACGTCCTCCCTTTTACATGATTTAATTATTCATGTATATTTGGTTTTATTTAGATTAACGCATTTACAAAATCTTTACTACTAAATATTTCCATATCATCTATCTTTTCACCTATTCCTATAAATTTAACAGGCATTTTATTTTCATTTGTTATCCCTATTACTACTCCTCCTTTGGCTGTACCATCTAATTTTGTAAGAATTAGTCCGGTAATATCTACAGTTTCTTTAAATGCTTTAACTTGGCTTATAGCATTTTGACCTGTTGTAGCATCTAAAACCATAAGTATTTCTTTTGATGCTTCTGGTAATTCTTTATCTATTACTTTTTTTATTTTTACAAGTTCATCCATTAGGTATTTTTTATTATGTAGTCTACCTGCTGTATCGCAGATTAATACATCTGCATCTTTTTCTTTAGCTACTTTTATTGCTTCAAATACTACTGATGCTGGATCTACTCCTTCTTCTCTTTTTACTATATCACACTCTGCTCTTGAAGCCCATATTTCTAACTGTTCTACTGCTGCTGCTCTAAATGTATCTGCCGCTGCTACTACTACTTTTTTTCCATCTTGTTTTAATCTATTTGCAATTTTTCCAATTGATGTGGTTTTTCCTACTCCATTTACTCCAACAACTAAGATTACTGATGGCTTTGTATCTAAATGTAAGCTATTATCTACAGAATCGAATATTTCTTGTATTTCTTCCCTTAGTGCTTGTTTTACATCTTCTGCATCTTGTATTTTATCCTTTTTTATTCTTTCTCTTAAATTACTAATTATTTTTGTTGATGTTTCTACTCCAACATCTGACATTATTAAAACTTCTTCTAGTTCTCCTAGTAAGTCTTCATCTACTTTTCTAAATGTACTAAATACATTGTTCATTTTCTCTTCAAATGAATTTTTAGTTTTGCTTAAACCTTGTTTTAATTTATCAAAAAATCCCATTAAATTTCCCTCGCTTTTTATTTTATCTTTTTAGTACTCTTGTCTTATTTTACAGTTAATATTATATTATTTTTAGAAAATTATGTCAATGTTTATTGTATGAATAAATAAAAAGCATGATACAAGATTTAGATGATACTTTAATCTTTACTAATTTATAATCAATAAAAAGATATCCTTAAATAAAAATGTATCATTTATAAAAAAAGTTTACATTTTAAGTTGAGCAACTTTTCTGTTTTTCAAAAGCAAAGTGCATAAGTTTGGTATCCATAACTTACGCACTTTATTTTAATAAATCTATTAGATTTATCCATATTTTTTGTCAGTTCTTTTGTAAATCTTTGTATAAAATTAGATAATTTATCATGTTTTATTTATTATAATAGAGAACTTAGTTTTATATAAACTTCTTTATAAATTTACCATCTAAAACAATTATATTTCTTTTTGAATCACATATGTAATATTTACATTACATATGCTCTCTTTTTGTAAAATAAATCATGTGCCCAGTTCGCCCATAATTCCATTTGATAAGTTCTTATCTGTAACTCTACTTTGAAAGGGATTATATTATTCTTTATGTTAAAATCGTATTGAATTATTATATGATAGCTTTGATATCCTGTCTTCTTAGGATTTTTTATATAGTCTTTTTCATTTATTATTTTTAGTTTTCCTACTTCATTAATGCATTTTACCAAACTATATACATTATTTATATTTTTGCAAACAAATCTAATACCAATAAAATCATTGATATTTTTTAACATACTCATCGAAGTTAACTCATATTCTTTATATTTCATTTTATTTATCAAACTATTATAATCTTTTATTCTAGATTCTATAAAATCCACCTTATTTAACATATTATTTTCCTCAAGTGTAGTACTTAAAGAATCTATTATCTCATTTTTAGCGATTTCGGCAATACTTTTTAATTTTTTATAACTTTTGTGATTTAATTGTGTATATGTTTCCATATATTGCGTCCTTTCTTAAAAATAATTTTAGTGCATGACTATGCACAATTATTTATTTTACCACATTTTGTAAATTTTTTCAATAGTTTAGTGGGATTTTCTGTAAATTTTGGTTATTCACTATTATAATATTTTATAATACAAAAAAAATTACAAAAAGTACATAAAATATTTTATAAACTTTTTGTAATTTATATTTCTTAACTCTTAAAAATTTCATAAAGTAATTTTTCAATACTAGATATTCTTTTCTCAAATACTGTATTGGTCATGTCTGCAATTTTGTTAAATTCAATTAATTTGTTAAACTTTTGCATGTTTACTTTATGGTTTTCAAGCATTGTTTTTTGTGTATTTTTTTGTGTTTCTCTTATTCCGTTTAAAAGTTCATTTATTTGTGCGATTAATGTTTCAAGTGTTTCTTTGTTAGAATTCATTTTAGACATATAATCACCTCTCTTTTAATGATAATATTCTATCATATAAATAATCATAAATCAATAGTTTTACGAAATTTTGTTTGCGATTATTTTTCCTCCACCTATTACAATATTATCTTTATAAAACACTACTGATTGACCAGGAGTTATTGCTCTTTGTGGCTCTTCAAATTTAAGTTTTGCAATTCCTTCGCTTAAGTTTAAAACCGCTTTTGCTTCTTTTGCTCTATATCTAATTTTGGCCATTATTTCTTGTGGAAAATCTATATCCACTAAAAAATTCAATTCATTTGCAACTAATTCTTTGGAGTAAAGTTCCTTTTCTACTCCTACTATAACCTGATTTTTATTTTTGTCCAATTTTATAACATATAAAGGTTCTTTATATGAAATGCCAAGCCCTTTTCTTTGTCCTATTGTATATAGTTTAAGTCCATTATGTTTTCCTAAAACTTTGCCATTTGTTAATACAATGTCTCCTTGTACTTCTTTTTTTCCCTTACTATTCTTTTCTAAAAAATCTACATAGTCATTATTTTTTATAAAGCATATTTCTTGACTATCTTTTTTTGTTGCAACTTGCAGCCCATTTTCTTCTGCAATTCTTCGTATATCTGCTTTTTCTTCAAAATCTGCTAGTGGGAAAATTATCTTGCTTAATTTATTTCTATCTATTCCATATAAAAAATATGTTTGATCCTTTGCAGCAGCTTTGGATTTTGTAAGTACATATTGTTTATATTTTAAAGAATATTCTATTTTTGCATAATGCCCTGTTGCAATAAATTCACATTTTAATTCTTCGGCTATCTTAAAAAAAGCTCCAAATTTTATATGTTTATTGCACTCTATACAAGGATTTGGTGTTTTTGCACAATTGTATGTACAAATAAAATTATCTACTACATCTGCTTTAAACTCTTTTCTTAAGTCTACTACATGATGTTCTATTTCAAGTTTATCACAAACCGCTTTTGCATCTTCTATATTTGTGTCTTCTTGTCCTTTTTCTTCCCATAGCCTCATTGTAACTCCGATTACTTCATAGCCTTGTTTTTTTAGTAATAGTGCCGATACAGAGCTATCTACTCCTCCGCTCATTCCTAATAATACTTTTTTATTCATTAAATTCTCCTTTTTGAATGCGCAAATAGGGTCTGACCCTATTTGCGCACTTCTATATGTACATCTTCTAATTGCTTTTCTGTTACTTTGCTTGGTGACCTCATAAGCAAGTCTCTTGCTTTTTTGTTCTTTGGAAATGCTATTACTTCTCTTATGTTCTCTGAGTTTGCAATAAGCATAACCATTCTGTCTAAACCTGGTGCAGCTCCTGCATGTGGTGGTGTTCCATATTGGAATGCGTTATATAGTGCTCCAAATCTTGTTTCAACCTCTTTTTCGCTATATCCTGCTATTTCAAAAGCTTTTACCATAAGTTCTGGATCATGGTTTCTTACTGCTCCAGAACATACTTCATATCCATTACATACTACATCATATTGGTATGCAAGTATTTCTAATGGATTTTCATTATCTAGAGCTTCTCTTCCTCCCTGTGGCATTGAGAATGGGTTATGATTAAAGTCTATTGTTCCTTCATCAGATAACTCGTACATTGGGAAATCTGTAATAAAGCAAAATCTATATACATTTTTCTCTAGTAAATCTAGTCTTTTTCCAAGTTCTATTCTAATTAAACCTGCAATTTTTTGTACAGCTTTTAATTCATCTGCCATAAAGAATATTGCATCATTTGATTTTACTCCCATTTCTTCTAAGTTCTTTTGCATTTCTTCTGTTATGAATTTTGCAATTCCTCCTGTATAGGCACTTTCTTGATCTACTTTTACCCAAGCTAAGCCACTTGCTCCTACTTCTTCCTTTGCAAATTCTGTCATGCTGTCAAAGAATTTTCTTCCTTGCTCAGCTCCATTTGGAACCATTATCATTTTTACTATTTTACCTTTAAATGCATTGAATTCTGAATTTTCAAATAATTTTGTTGCGTCTTGGATAATTAATGGGTTTCGTAAATCTGGCTTATCTATTCCATAAGTTTCCATGGCTTCTTTATATGGAATACGTCTAAATGGTGCTTCATCTACTTTCCAATTTGTATGCTCCTTAAATACTGTCGTGAAAATATCTTCTAGAACTTTGAATACATCTTCTTGCTCAGCAAAACTCATCTCAAAATCTAATTGATAAAATTCTCCCGGCGCTCTATCTGCTCTAGGATCCTCATCTCTAAAGCATGGTGCTATTTGATAATATTTATCGAAACCTGATACCATTAAAAGTTGCTTAAATTGCTGTGGTGCTTGTGGAAGTGCATAGAACTCCCCTGGATGTAATCTACTAGGTACTAGATAGTCTCTTGCTCCTTCTGGTGAAGAATTAGCTAAAATTGGAGTTTGCACCTCTACAAATCCTAATTCATCCATTTTTCTTCTTAATGTTTTCATTATTTTAGAACGTAGTAATATTGTTTGATGCAATTTATCATTTCTTAAGTCTAAAAATCTATATTCTAACCTTAAGTCTTCTCTCGCTTCTCCTGTTTTCTCTGAGTTTATTTCAAATGGTAAAACATTTTTGCATTTTCCAAGTATTTGTATTTCTTTAGCCTCTATTTCTATTTCACCTGTTGGTATTTTAGTATTTTTGTTACTTCTTTCTACAACTTTACCTTTTACGCTGATTACACATTCTGTAACAAGCGTATCAGATATTTTTTGCATTTCTTCATTTTCTCCAATTACAATTTGCGTAATTCCATATTGGTCACGCAAATCTATAAATTTCATTGAACCTAAATTTCTTATTTTTTGTATCCAACCAGCTATTATTACAGTTTGGCCTACGTTAGATATGTTTAATTCTCCACAATTATGATCTCTATACATTGCCATCATTCCTTTTTCTTTATTTTAATGCATATATTATACTTTGTTTTTGTTTCAATTTCAAGAGTACATAGTTATTTTAAGCTAAATAAGACAGGAAATCTCCTGTCCTATTTAGCTTATGTTTTATTCATTGTTTGTTTTTATACTTGTTGCATCTTCTTCCTTAATTACTATAAGCTTTCTTTCAAACTGTCCTCCTAATTCATTAAAATGAGATTTATTTGAAAGCTTAATATCCGCTCCTTCGTATGTAGCAATAATATATATACGCTTAGTATTTTCTGAAAAGAAAGCTAAATGTACTTTGTTTTTATCATAAATCTTATAGTAGTCTTTGTACTCACTTTCTTTTGAATCTAACGGTGCTATTGCTGTTCCTTGAATTTCCTGCATATCAAATTCTTGGTCTACTTTTAATAAAAATGACTTTTCTTTGCTAATAGCAATATAATTGAAATACTCAGCAACTTTTATTTGTTTTACTGTATCGAATTCTTGCCTTTTTCCAATATCATCCAATTTATTAATCGCATCTCTACCATTATATTGGAACACCCAATATTTATTGCCTATTTTATTTATTTGATATATTTTTTTTGTAAAAAATGTATTATAGAATTCATCACAGAAAATTGGCGTTTCACAAAATTTTCCATCATCTGTTGCTATAATATATCTGTACCTGTCTGACTCTTTTTTCTCAAAAATAAGAGGTGTTTTGCAAACCATGCTATGAATATTAATCTTTTCCGTTGTTGCCATATTATAGACAACATTTTCACCTTCGATGTTCTTATAAAATATGAAATAATTATTTATATAGTACAATTTACTTAAGTCACTTATTGCAAGTAATGGGCTAAATCCATGTGACCTTCGGCATCTCCAATATATTCTTTTGTCTAGTGCTATATATATTACTTCATAAATAATATAATACCTATATTCATGAAAACTTAGATCTTTTTTAAACGGTATTACCACCTCTTCCTCATCAATATCAATAAAGGCTCTTAATTTTGGGTCATGTTTACTTACAACATATTGCATATTAAAACCATTTTCTTTGATTTCATTACGTACAATATAGTTGTCTCCTAACTTTTCAGCAATCCTCCGCTTCTTTGCATACTCCCTTGCAAACTTTTTTAATAAATAAAACATACTTTTCTCCTTTCTTGCCAATTATGGCATTAAAAATCTTTGTTATTATGTTCACTTTTCTATTATAGCCTATTTACTAAGATTTGTAAATACAATTATGTAAATTTATAGTGCAATTGGGGACAGTCCCCAATTGCACTATTCTTTTTCTAATACATTCCTCCCATATCTGCTGTTGCATCATTGTGGCTTCCACAGCCACATTCTTTTGGTTCTTTCTTATCTGTAACTAAGCTTTCTGTTGTAAGTATCATTGATGCTATTGATACTGCGTTTTGAAGTGCACTTCTAGATACTTTTGTTGGGTCTACAATTCCTGCTTTTTTCATGTCTACGTATTCTTCTTTGCTTGCATCAAATCCTACACCTTTTTCGCTGTTTTTTACTTTTTCTATTATAACTGCTGGCTCTAGACCTGCATTACTTGCTATTTGTCTTGCTGGCTCTTCTAATGCTCTTAAGATTATTTTTCCACCTATTTTTTCGTCACCTTGTAATTTTTCTACTTCTTTGGCAACTTCTGGTATGATGTTTACAAATGCTGTTCCACCACCTGCAACTATACCTTCTTCAACTGCTGCTTTTGTTGCAGATAAAGCATCTTCTATTCTTAATTTTCTATCTTTCATTTCTACTTCTGTAGCTGCTCCAACTCCAATTACAGCTACTCCGCCTGCTATTTTAGCAAGTCTTTCTTGTAAGTTTTCTTTTTCAAATTCGCTCTTTTCTTCTGCGATTTGTGCTTTTATTTGGTTAACTCTTGCAGATATTTGTGCTTTATCTCCCATTCCATCTACAATTATTGTATTTTCTTTTTGTACTTTTATTTGTCTTGCTCTACCTAGTTGTTCTATTTGTGTATCTTTTAATTCCATTCCTAAGTCTGATGATATTACTTCACCACCTGTAAGAATTGCTATATCTTGAAGCATGTTCTTTCTCTTGTCTCCATATCCTGGTGCTTTTACTGCAACTACATTTAGTACACCTCTTAGTTTGTTTAGTATTAATGTAGATAATGCTTCACCTTCAATGTCATCACAAATTATTACTAATTTTCCTGATTGTTGCATTAAGTTTTCTAGTAATGGAAGAATTTCTTGAATGTTGCTTATTTTTTTATCTGTAATTAATACATATGGATTGTCTACTATAGCTTCCATTTTCTCTGTATCTGTAACCATGTATGGAGATACATAACCTTTATCAAATTGCATTCCTTCTACAACATTTAGTTCAGTTTGAGATGTTTTTGATTCTTCTATTGTTATAACTCCATCTTTTGATACTTTTTCCATTGCTTCTGAAATAAGCTCTCCAACTTCTGTGTTATTTGCTGAAATGCTTGCAACTCTTGCAATATCTTCTTTTCCATTAACTGGTGAACTTACTTTTTTAAGTTCTTCTACTGCTGAGTTTACAGCTTTATCCATACCTCTTTTTATTGCCATTGGATCTCCACCAGCTGCAACGTTTTTTACTCCTTCTTTTACCATGCTTTGAGCTAAAACCATAGCTGTTGTTGTTCCATCTCCTGCTACGTCATTTGTTTTTATAGATACTTCTTTTACTATTTGAGCTCCCATGTTTTCAAATGGATCATCTAATTCTATTTCTTTTGCTATTGTAACACCATCATTTGTAATTAGTGGTGCACCAAACTTTTTGTCTAGAACTACATTTCTTCCTTTAGGTCCCATTGTAACTCTTACTGTATCTGCTAATTTATTAACACCATTTAATAGGCTTTTTCTAGCGTCTTCTCCAAATTTAATATCTTTTGACATTTTACATTACCTCCTAAAATTTTAAATTAATCTAAATTTGCCTTCCATTCTTTTATGTCTCTCATTGCAAAATTTCTAATTGCATTTTTTTCAATATCAACTGCATTTAAAATCCATTGTTTTTCTTTGTGCCACTCTGTTGATTTGAATTCTATGCTAATTGGTTTTATAAGTCTATATCTAGTTTCATTTTTCCAATTTGTATATAAAATTTTTACTATTTCTTTGCTTTTATTTTCGTCTATTTCCATTATTGTACTATTCCTCATTCTAGTTATTCAGCTATTGCTAAAATATCATCTTGTTTAACTATTGTATATTCTTCTCCTTCGTATTTTACTTCTGTACCTGCATATTTATTTACTACAACTTTATCGCCTTTTTTAACTAGCATTTTTTCTAGTTTTCCATCTACTTCCTTTCCTGGGCCTACTTCTACAACTTCAGCAATTTGTGGCTTTTCTGTAGCGTTTGGTGCTAAGATAATACCACTTTTTGTTGTTTCTTCACTTTCTAACATTTTTATTACTACTCTGTCTGATAATGGTTTTAACATTTTTATCTACCTCCTTAAAAATTTATACCATTTTCTATATATGTATGTACAAAGATTGCTTAGTATGCTTTTTGTGGCAATTTTTTAGCAGTCTTTGTTTTAGACTGCTAAAAATATATACCCTTTTCATACAAAAGTCAATACTTTATTTTTAATTTTCACAAAATATTCACAATACATCGACTGGGCAATGCGTTTTTACAATATAATTTCAATAAACATTAATTTTCCAAAATCATATATTGAATTTCTTAGTCTGATAATGTATTAGCATATTCAGCAAGTAGGCTATTTATTTGTTCAGCCTCTGCATATGTAGAATTGGCTGTTAAGTCTCTTGCATATTGTGCTTGTCCTACTAATCCATTATCTCCAAAAGCCATATTAATTGTTATACCAGATAATATAATTAGTACTGTTATTGTAATAACCAATGCCAACAAAGTTACACCATTTTGATTTAATAGTTTTGTATTTGTTCCTTTCATTCTAATTCAACTCTCCTTTGTTTTTATTACTTAATTTATGAGTTTATTGTATATTAACTTTTTCTATATTTCAATAGTTTTTTCTAAAAACTTGATTTTATTTTGTATATAATATAAAATTGAAAACATAATAAATTTTAGGAGGTAATTTATGTCTATACATTGTAATGCAAAATTGGAGGATATTGAAAAAACTGTCCTTATGCCTGGTGATCCATTAAGAGCAAAATATATCGCTGAAAACTTTTTAAATAACCATAGACTTGTTAATACAGTAAGAAATATGCTTGCTTATACAGGAACCTACAAGGGTAAACCTGTAACAATATTTTCTTCTGGTATGGGAATGCCTAGTATGGGTATTTATTCTTATGAATTATTTAAATTTTATAATGTTGAAAGAATAATTAGAATCGGTTCATGTGGCGCATATGATGAATCCTTGAATTTATTTGACACTATACTAGTAAATAATAGTTATACAGAAGGCAATTTTGCTTTTGAATGGAGTGAAAAGGAAGAACATATAGCATGTTCCAGTACTACTTTAAATAATCAAATTGAAAAAGTAGCAAAAAATCTTGGCATAAAATATATTAAGGGAAATACTTTATGCAATGATTGCTTTGATGGATATTTAGATGATATACAATCTTTTATTAATAGATTTCCAAAAGAATTAAATATTATTGCTTGTGAGATGGAAGCATTTGCTCTATTTTATATGGCAAAGTATTTAAAAAAAGATGCTGCATGCCTACTTACTGTAGTAGATTCTCATTACAAAAATCTAGAGAGCACACCAGAAGAAAGAGAACGCTCTTTAAATGATATGATTAAAATTGCTTTGGAAAGTGTATAAAAATTGCAATTCAAAGCTAAGCAAATATATACTAAATAGCAATATATATGTTGTTTTTTATTTTTATTGTAGACTTAAGGTGAAAACCGACAAGTTTACAAACTGTTATGCGAGGTAAAAAACGAGCATTTACAGTTTGTATGATGTTGGGGGTCGTAAATAAAAATAAAAAACAATATATTTATATTGCATATAGAATAATTAAAACTTTGAATTGGAATCTTTATATTTATTTTTCTAATATTATAGTTACTGGTCCATCATTTAATAAACTTACTTTCATGTCTGCACCAAAAATTCCTTTTTGAACTTTTAAATTGTTTTCCTTACATTTTTCACAAAAATACTCGTATAATTCATTTGCTATATCTGGTTTTGCAGCATTTATAAATGATGGCCTATTGCCACTACTACAATCTGCATATAATGTAAATTGAGATACAATTAATAATTCTCCATTTACATCTTTTAAACTTAAATTCATTTTTCCAGATTCATCTTCAAAAACACGTAAATTACATAGTTTTTTTACTAAATAATCTGCTATTTCCTTAGTATCATTATGCGTTACTCCTAATAATACTAAAAATCCTTTAGTAATTGCTCCCACTATTTTTCCATTTACTTCGACTTTTGCACTATTTACTCTTTGTACTACTAATTTCATTTTTATAATCATTCCTTTTATATTTTTTTGTTTTTAATATCACATACTCTTACTCTTGTCAATATCTCACATATTTATAAATGTAAACTCAATTTATTTCGCCTTATATTCTAAGCATCTTTCCTCTAATAATGAAAAGTTACAACATCTTTCTAGTATATTAGGCTCTATATATCCTTTCCTATATCTTGTTTGAAATTGCTTTACCTTTGAATACAATTTTTGTTTATTATGGTTTATATAATCTATTTGATTTATCAATAAAAGCTTATATTTTTGATTCTTTACATTAGGTATAGCCTCTTTTAATACTTCTATTGTAGTTGGTATCATATTGTTTATATTTATAACTCCTAGTTCTCCATTTTTTATTTTAAATACATCTATTGCATCATTTTTTATTTTTAAATGTTTTAATTTTGGACTTGATAATGGCGCAAAATAATTAAAGCCATTATACATATATACTACTCCTACATATGGTCTATTAGGTATTTTATTATATGCTACTCTACTGTCATACTTTCGCAAATAATTAATATACTGGCTATTTATAAAATATAATTTTAAATTTTTTATTATACATTTCTCCTTTCTTTGATATTACATAA